>CAYULK010000156.1:0-7749 GCA_964445625.1 uncultured Calditrichota bacterium | reverse complement strand
TAAATATCGCCGGAATTGCATGCAAAGGTTCCAGCATAGACTTATCTATTTTGTAAAGATTGATTCGTGCCACTCCCCAATTATAGACCTGTTTGTAAAACCGTTTGAAATTTGTCCTGCGTTTGTGATAAACATGTGCAGTCTCAATAAATTCCACCCTGGCATCAGCCTTAATAATGCGATTGCTGAATTCAATATCCTGACCGTGACGCAAATTGACAAATCCGCCGATTTTTTCCCATAGTTTTCTACTCAGGCCCATATTAAAGGACCGTGGGTAAAATTTTGCCAGTTTTTTGCCTTTTTTACCACGTAATCCCCCGGTAGTGATGAACGATGTCATGGAATAGTTTATTGCTTTTAGTAATGGCGGAAAATCCGCTCGATAGGAATCCGGACCACCAAATGCATCGCCCGCTGTTAAATTAAAATTCTTGTCAATCTCAGACAACCATTGCGGCGGGACAGTACAATCAGAATCTATAAATATAAAAAAATCGCCTTTCGCATTTGACATGCCGGTATTTCTTGCTGCTCCGGGGCCCTGGTTTTTTTGCGTATAGAAGGAAAAATTGATATCAGTTTTTTGCTTATATGCGTCGAGATATGATACCGTATCATCAGTGGATCCATCGTCAACAATGATGAGCTCGAAACGATTGCGATCGAATTTAAGTTGTTCTATCGCCGGCAGCAGTTCATTTATTTCATCCAGGCGATTGAATGAGGGTACGATTATTGAATAGAAAGAATATATTTGTTTTTGGATGTTCACATTTATCTCCGATATTATATATACCGCGGTAAACCGCAAGTGACTAAAGTTCCTAAAAAACTTTTATCCACGGATTGCACTGATTAGCACGGATTACAACTAAAATGGTCCACTATAAAAAGATAAAAAACCAAAATAGTCATCCTGCCCGCCTGAGGCGGGTCAGGATCTCTAGCATAATAACTCCTCCACATAAACCCTTGGAAGTGAGGAATTAAAAATTGTATCATAAAAATATCTCTGCGATCTGTGCGTTAAATAAGTATATCCAGTTTGTAAATATTTTGCTAAAATTACAAAGTTTTTGGCTATAATAGCATATAAATCTAAGTTAAAAAATAATAAACAAAAATGAAAATTGTGATTGGAAGGACATTTGCATTTAAATAGCCGCTCATTTAAATTATATTTATAATAATTTGGATAACTTATGAAAAAACAGTTAATTATTGCTTCTTTTATTCTTGTTCTTGTAGCAAATGTTTCTGCGAAATTTGGAATTGGCGCCGGAGCCGGTATGATATATCCCGGTTTCAGTAAATCGAGTTTATACGGCAGTCAATTTGGAGCCGGCGCCGGTTTTGATATATTTTTAAGACATTCTATGCTAAATTTCAGTGACAGCTTGCATATTGATGCACGATACAGTTATCGTAATTATAAAGCCGATGTAAACCTGCCGAAAACTGCGACAACCCGGTTTAATTTCAGCTATCTAGGGCTAAATCTTTTTATGAATATACTGAGATTCTCTGATTTTTATCTGTATGCGGGTGTCGGTGCCGGCATGGTGACTGTTCAGGCTGCAAAAGATTTTCTTGATGTCACTGAAATCATGATCATGCCTGAGATTTCAGTCGGAATCGAATGGAATCTGAGCACACATTATAATCTATTTTCACAATTTGATTTACAATTTGGTTCCATCAATGTCCGGGATGATATATTACCTGTAAATGGTTTCCGGTTAATAATTGGTGGAACAATGTTCTTAACCGAGTAATTTTATGGAAATTAATGAGCTGTTTAATAAGAAACCGCTGGATAATAATAACGATAGTGCTACGGGAGACCGCCAGATTGTTATTTCACAGGCGCTCGAATTCTTACCTCTGACATATGGTATTGAGAAAAATCTAATACCACACAATTTTAAACTATCATATGCAAATATCTCAGATACGGCAGAGCGGTTGCGTCAGGGAGCCATCGAGCTGGGAATTATTTCTACTGTGGAATATGCCCGGCGTAAGGAGACATGGAATCTGATTCCCGGACTTTGTGTCTCGACAAAAGGCAGTCTAAAGACCCTGCAATTGTTTTTCAAGAAGGGTCTTAAGAGTATTAACAAGATTGCTGTGGATCAGAATGCGGGAAGTAATAAAACTCTGCTGCAAATCCTGTTGCGTGAAAAGTATTTGTTAAACCCCGAATATATGGAAATGGCGCCGGATCTGGATCTAATGCTGGAAAAAGCCGATGCTGCATTTTTAACAGGGGAACCGGCAATTAAAAATTTTAAGTCGAATCGTAATAGATTGGATTTGGGTGAGGAGTGGTACGATCTGACAGGCTTACCTTACACATTGGCCTTTTGGGCCGGCCGGCAATTTACTATAAATGAGGATGATGTTAATTCGATAAAAAAATCCTTTGAGATTGGCAGCCGGAATATAGAAAAAATCAGTAAAGAGTATGCGAAGTCTCATCCGGAAAACTGGGCATTTTATCATGATATTTTGTCGCATGACCTGTCATATCAGTTCTCGGAAGATGCCAAGGACGGATTAATGGAATTTTATAATTTCGCATTTTATTTTGGTTATATCGATCAAATACCCGATTTGCATTTTTATTGATGAGTCTGGTTAATTCATATCGCTGTAAACAGCAAGTGACTAAAGTTAAAAGTGATCTAAAGTGACTAAAGTGCCTAAAAAACTTTTATCCACATTTCACGGGGGGAAATCTGTTTGATCCGTGTAATCAGCGTGCCATAAATATCTTTGCATCTTTGCGTCTTTGAGTCTTGGAGGCTACGAATTATTCAAGTTAGTATTTACAAATGATTGTTCTTGTCCGTTTACCTTGAGATTAAAGGGGGTGGGTCAACAATTAGCATGACAAAAAACTTAATTCAAAATTTGGTAAACAAACAACTCAAAACGATACTTGAGATTAAGAAGGTATCAGGTAATTCTGAGACACAGACATTTTTTGACACCCTGGATTTGGCAGAAAATGGAAAATCTTTCGCCGGGCTTATAGATCCCGATGAATTTTTTACACTTGGGGAATTATTAAGAGATTCCGGCACTGCGAAAAACAGTCACATCTACCTGGATATTTTTCGCCAAAAATCTTTTCTCACCAGGATAAATCAGGAAGACCGCTGGAGTCAGTTAATTCTTGAGCTGATTCAAAAATCTGATTATACCCTTGGCACCTTATTCCAACAGCGCTTAAAAAAGTATAGTGACAAAATTCTGTTTACAGTGATGCAGCCTGGGACACAGATGGATTACACCTGGCGGGATGTCGGAAAACTTGTGGCTGGTTATACCCGATCCCTGCTCACATTACTGGGCGATGATCCGGAACCGAAACCGGTGGCATTTTTATGTAAAAATTCGCTGGAAATGGCTCTTTTTGATCTGGCATGCCTGACCGGCGGAATTGAAAACATAGTGATACCCGCCAATTCCGTTCAGGTACATATCGAATATATTTTAAATTATACAAAGCCGAAGATTCTAATTGTCTCCGACCAGGAACTATTATCAAAAATCTTACCTTTTTACGCCAAATTTAAGTTTCTTGAATCTGTTATCCTGCTGGAGGATGGTGGACAGCACCCGGAAAATGTTTTTACTCTGAATTATATTAAGAAGCTGTCCAATCAGGTTGACGCAAAAATGATTCTTAAATATTCAGGTAAAAAGAAAGTTAAGGATCTGGCGACAATTATGTTTACATCCGGAACGACCGGCAATCCCAAAGGAATTATGTTTTCGCATCAAAATATTATTTTTAAAAGATTCGCACGGGCAATGGCGATTCCGGAGATTGGTGAAGATGATATTTTCCTATCATATTTACCTCTATATCATACATTTGGACGCTGGTTTGAATTGACCGGAAGTTTATTCTGGTGTGCCAGGTATGTGTTTATGGAAAATCCGTCTGCTGAAGCTATGCTGGATAATATGCAGAGAATAAAACCTTCGATTTTTATCAGTATTCCTAAAAAATGGTATCAGTTATATGAAAGCATTGAGGGAGAAGTTGATGTTTTTGAAGATAATGAAAAAAAGATAAAAAATACAGTTTCGAATCTGACAGGTGGAAATTTAAAGTGGGGTTTATCGGCTGCCGGACATCTCGATGTAGAAATGTTTCAGTTCTTTCAAAAATATGGCATCGAATTGATGAGTGGCTTTGGTATGACTGAAGCCACCGGTGGAATTACCATGACCCCACCGGGCGGTTATCGTCCCAACTCACTGGGGAAAGCATTACCCGGGATAGAGTTGAAATTTCTTGATGATGGTGAACTGCTTATCCGTGGGCCTTATGTAATGATGGGATATGTGAATCCCGAAGATGCCGGGACTGATTTTAAAGATGGCTGGCTGCCAACCGGCGATATCATGAAAACGGATAGCGAAGGATATATAAGAATTATTGATCGGAAAAAAGAGATATATAAAAATATTAAGGGTGAAACCATTGCACCGCAGAAAATTGAGAATTACTTCCTCGAACTGGAATTCATAAAAAGTGTTTTTCTGGCAGGAGATCACAAACCCTTTAATACGCTTTTGATTTACCCTAACTATGATTCAAAAGAAGTTAGTTTTAGCAAAATGAATGAAACCGAGTTACGTTCATATTTTAGTTCAGTGATTGTGTCTGTCAACCAGTTTCTGTCTCCTTTCGAGAGAATTGTAGACTTCCGGATAATAGAACGGGACTTTGATCACGAAAAAAGCGAATTAACGCCCAAAGGTACATTTAAACGAAAAAATATCGAAAAAAATTTTTCTGATACAATTGAACAGATGTACCAGCATGAATTCTTTTCTGTGCAAATTAAAAATTATGAAATACAAATTCCCACCTGGTTTTTAAGAGAATGTGGTATTACGCAATCAGAAATGCAGTTTATTGATGACCGCCTGTCCTTAAAGGGACATGAGACCGGTCTGAAAATAATAGTTAAGAAGTCAGGGATACAACTGGGAGATTTTAAATACAGTTCTGAGAAAAAGAAGATAAATCTGGGTGCGATATTTCAATCACCTGATTTATGGCTGGGTAATCAGAATCTGGTACAATTTACAGGTAATAGTATTTTTAAGTGGTCAAGAAGTGATGAACCGAACGAAAATATTCGTGTTTCAGAAGTTATACACAAACCGATTTTGATTGTGCCTGATGTCCCTGATAACGAAGATGAGTTAGAGAAACTACACCTTTCAGCAAGATTAATATATTCCAGTCTGAAAAGCGACCAGAAAAAAGCAATTGATTATCTTGAGGATGTGAGCAGAAGCTCACAATCACACCTGGCATTTTTTGCCAAAGAAATTTTACACAGAACAGTAGTTGAAAAAGATCAATCTTTACTGGAGATGACCATACCTGTAATGATTGATACTTTACAGAAAGATGAATTCCAGAAGCTTTTAACCGAGTTATTTAACAGATCTGATTTTAAATTTTCACAATCATTAATTTCTTCAATAAGTAAAAAAATATTAAGTGATGCTAATCTGAATGTGCTGTTTATAAGTATCCGCAGACATTGCGTAAAGTTAAATAAAAACTGTCAGAGTCTGTTTAAACTTGTTAGTGAGTACGGAACGAACCACCCGGCGCAATATAAGAGTATTCGCCGGTTTTTAATAGACAGCCAATTACATACCTGCCATAAAGAAATCAGCGATTACGCAGGGGCTGCATACGATAATTTAAAAGATGGGTTCAGAACTTGGTTGGGCACTAAGCAAACGGTTGCAGTTGACATTGAGACGGGTGAAGAATATACCTGGAATAATGTACTTACATTTGAGGAGGGGATCGATCCCGACGACCGTTCCCGGCTGTATGAAGCAATTGCTCAATCAACAATTATACGCGAAGCTGTTTTCCTTTTTTCCAGGGGCGCCCTGGTAAGATTATATGATATTCTGCCGGGTGGTGTATGGGTCAGCTTTCTTGGAGCGGATCATGGAAAATCTGTGTACCGGGTAACGGTGCAGACCAGGTATCAGGGAAGTTTTGATCTGGCTATCAATTTAAATAATATATTAAGTGATGCTGCAGTTGTTGATGAAATTAAATGGTTGATTCGGGCCGGATCAATTGGAGATGATGAGCACCTGGTTGAAGATTTTGGTGGATACTGGCCTGAATATGGTCTGTGGAGCGAAGAATACATTCCCGGTGAAACAGCCGGAAAGTTTTTGCGAAGAATAACCAGGCTGAATAAAGAAATAATGATTGAGCGTATTCTGTTACTCTGGCCATTTTTTATATGGAATGGCACTGCCGGTTATATAAAATTCTGGATGCGTACTGGCAAGACATTGGAATTACGAGATCCATCACCTGAAAATATTATAGTACCGGCGCATGATTATCAGACGGGTACGAGAATTATATCGATTTCGTCCAGACAGGACCATGAAGATATTCTAAGCATGCTGTTAAATATCTTTGATAAGTTTGTATCAGATACTGAGAATGAAATATCTGTATTAAAAGGTATCGGAAAATATAAATATATCTTCTCCGGATTGATCGAAACACTGGGAATCGAGCACGGTTTACGTGTTCTGAAAGAGTGTCTTGAACTATGCAAACTTAATACTATGAAAAAAGATGTAAAGAGTTTTGCCGAAGAACTGTCTATATACATCACAACAGTAGAAGAATCAGGATATTTGCCCAAGAAATTATATTTTGCAATTAAAAGATATCATCGCTGGATTAAATTAACAGAGAATGCGACAATTGAGGCACGGGCCGAGACTCTCAGCGAACTTTACAATACTTATCAATTGCATGATCTTGAGATCGAAAACCCTGAGACTCGAATCAGATTTTTCACAGCAACTGTATTTGCTGTGTCTACACAGGATTTACTTAAAAGAATGAAAAAAATAATCCGCGGTCAGAGAGTAGGGAGCATTTCGCAGAATAATCTGAGCCAATATATTTCTGCGATTCAAAAGGATCTTACCATGACTGAGGATGATTTGTTTTTTCTAACCCGCCTGACATATCCTTATCTCAGCCCGACAGACAGCGCTGATTTAATAACTATGGAAACCGGTGGTGTTTCCGATATGGATGTTGTCGTTTTGCTACAGGATTATGATGGTGCTGAATTTCGTGTGCGTGCGCCGGTGAATCCAAAAGAAATTACCAGATTACACCAGTTATTTCTGAATAATAATCTGGCAGTCAAGTTTACTCCGGAACACCGTTATCTTATCGCTGCAAGCGATCGAGGTCATCTGGTCGGAGGATTATTTTATTCAGTGACAGATGAGAAGAGCGTGCATATAGAGAAAATAGTGGTCACAAATTCATACCGAAGAAAAGGTGTCAGCGACGGATTGTTGAATGAATTTTTTAAAAGGATGAAGTCAGATCATCGATTATTTGTGACGACAGGTTTTTTCCGCCCGGAATATTTTTATCGCTTTGGGTTTACTACCGAGCGCAAATATGCCGGTCTGGTCCGGAAGTTATAGTTTTGGAACTAAGCAGTAGTATAAACGACGGGCAAAAATAAACAAACCTGGTATCAAACCGGAAAGGAAAATTGCCCATGGATAATTATCTGGTGGTAAACCGTTTGCCAGCCGGTCAGTTTGCGTCAGAAACGACAGAATAATAATCAGGCCGCAAATAATTTCCAGAATCCATTCGATTTTTTTTAAATGCAGGTTGTCATATCTCAG
>CAYULK010000155.1:0-7749 GCA_964445625.1 uncultured Calditrichota bacterium | reverse complement strand
CGAATCACTTTCAAAGAAACAATCAATAATTTTTTAAGTATCGCTTTTGCATTTGAAGGCCCGCTTTGGCTGACTATCCGTCTTCTAATCACCAATCCGGGAAAACTCTTTAGGGAGTACATTAGTGGGAAACGAAAAATATATTACAAATCTGTAGCATTTTATATCTTGGTTACAGCCGTTTATCTTATTATTAGAGCATTGATTAATTTTGACCCCCTAGCTGGTGAGTCTGTTAAAAATGACATTGAAGTATTGAATGCCATTTCTCCAAGGATGGGAGAAGTATTCAGGCTAATGTCATCAAACATCAATAATATTCTGTTTCTTCTTGTTTTTTCAATTGCCTTCATGTTGAAACTGTTTTTCAGTAAAAGGTATAACCTTGCAGAGTATACATCTATCGCGTTATTTATAGTTGGAATCTACACAATGGTTAAAACAATAACAATGTTCTTAGGCAAGTTCGCCGAAGTTGAAATTGATAATATTGAACTAGGGATTATACTTCTTCTAATATTCTACAGTTCTTTTTCCCTCTTTGAACAGAAAAATTTTTCATCTGTTGTCAAATATGCACTCGTGAGTTTTTTTAGCCTGGGTTTGTATATCATCTTTGGACTTAGTTTCTTTTTTCTAATTGTTTCATTAAAGTAAAATTAACACATGAAAAACACTAAACTTTTAGGTTTTAAATTTCAGATTGTTTTCATTTTAGGTATCATCATTCTATATTCGGGTGGTGGACTTGCTCCTACAGATGTATATCCGGATTTCTTCGTTTATGACCCTGCTTGTGACACTATGGAATAGCTGAGTGAGAACTCTTCGATTTGACCTAATTGGCGTTTCCATAATCAGTGGCTTTATTGGCATCAAATGTTATCACTATGGCTAACAATTTAGCATTTATTTTAGGAATACGGATTCAAAATCTCTCGCTGTTGTGAGAGAAATTGTAATGAAAAAATGACAAATTTATCTGCGTACAATGGCTTTTTTAATAAAATATTGCTATACCAAATTCCGTTAGATTCTGTATTTTATAGCGACCTAATTATTGAATTAAGGAAAAATTGAAATGATTGTTGACGTATATAAATATTTTAAGAAGCATCCCGGGTATAACAAACTAATTGGTAGTAATTTTTTATTTGTTGAGTATAAATGCCCACTTAATATTGAAGAATTTCAATTGTGGACAGAATCCCACTTAATTACCTATGTTATTCATGGAAAAAAAGATTGGATAACGCCAGAAAAAACTTATGAACTAGTAGCCGGTGATGCACTCTTTGTTAGAAAAGGGGTATATACAACTAAACAATATTTTGAAGAAGATTATTGTGTTATGTTGTCTCTCGCCTAAACTTAAGAAGAAGGTAAAAGCCATTTTATCTGAATTGATCAGTTCTAATCCCTGCATCGGTAAACCGCTAATCGGAGATCTAATAGGATAAACAATTACCCAACTGCAGCTACAAACAGTGATTCGACACGTATAAATATGTTTTATTTTGCACGGGATTGACTTTTTTTGTAACTTTACACATATAAATATTGTATTAAACAGGGGTGTCATGAATACCAAGTTAACTTTAACAATTGAGCAGACAATTATCAAAAGAGCTAAGAAACATGCTAAACAAAAAGGGCGTAGTTTATCTGATATAATTGAGAATTATTTAAAAGTTATTACTACAGAGGAAGTCGAAACCGATATTGAGATAGCTCCCATAACAAAATCGTTAAGAGGTTCTTTTAAAGCACCTGCAGATTTTGATTATAAAAAGGAATTGTCAAAAGTATTAACAGAAAAATATTTGTAATATGAATAATATTCTCATTGATTCAGATGTGATATTGGATTTTTTCTTTGACAGAGAACCATTCTCAGAAAATGCTGCCCAAGTATTTTCTTTATGTGAATCCAACCAAATTAAAGGATTTGTGACTCCTGTCATTTGTAGCAACACCTATTACCTCTTGAGGCAAACAGCCAGGCATGAGAAGGTAATTAAAAATTGAGTCAGCTTATGACCATTATGGATGTATTACTTATGGATAGGGACATTGTGATGCAGGCTTTAATCTCTGGATTTAAGGATTTTGAGGATGCATTACAACATTTCACTGCCATTAAATCAGGATTCATAGATATCATTCTTACGCGTAATGTAAAAGATTATACTAAAAGTGATATAGGTGTATTAACTCCAGAGAGTTATCTAAAATCTATATACACGACCCCCTAACAAGTGGTCATAAAACATTACAATTTGTCTGATAACTGAATTCGTTATCACTCTTACTCCAAGGCAATTCCAAACCTTTCCATCAGCGAATACAACCGGCGGCGTGTGATTCCCAGTAATTCTGCGGCTTTTGTCTTGTTTCCTGCCGATTTTGCTAAAGCAGATAAAATAAACTTTTTTTCAACTTCATCCAATACAATACCCTCATCCGGAATATCATAGATGTTGGCACTTAATTCTTCACCTTTAATTTCTGCCGGCAGATCAGCCGCAGTAATAGCTGATTCCGCAATAATCGCTGCCCGTTCAAGGACATTGAACAGTTCACGAATATTACCGGGCCAGTCATATTCCATGAGAATCTTCCGGGCATCGGGCGTAATTGCCTTATGCCCATGCTGAGCGAGAGAGTGTTGAATCAATTCCGGAATATCTTCCCGGTGTTCCCTTAAGGCAGGAGTTGTAATCGGAAAAATATTTATCCGGTAATATAAATCTGAACGAAAATCCCCGGATTTTATCATTTCTTCCAGATTACGATTGGTCGCAGCGATCAGGCGGGCATCTACCAGAAATTTTTCGGTGCCGCCAACCCGGATAATTTCTTTATTTTGTAATGTACGCAATAATTTTGCCTGCGTACCGGTGGGCAGATCCCCTATTTCATCCAGAAAGAGGGTCCCATGATGCGCCATTTCAAACAGACCTTTTTTTTGCTGTGTTGCCCCGGTAAATGCCCCCTTCTCATATCCAAACAATTCACTTTCAAGTAAATTTTCCGGTACAGCTGCACAATTCAATGCAAAAAAATTCTGGTTTTTACGCCGACTATGATTGTGTATCGCTTCCGCTACGAGTTCCTTTCCTGTACCGCTTTCACCCCTGATTAAAACAGTGGCATCCGTACCCGCCACTTTATCAATCAACTGGTATACTTCCCGCATGCGTGTGCTCTTGCCTATCATATTTGAGATGGTAATATTTTCCGGGCGGGATTTTAGTTTTCGGTTTTCTTCTTCAAGATCCTTTTGTTTCAGAATTCTGGTGATACGCAGAGCCAGTTCATCAATTTCAAATGGCTTAATCAGATAATCGTATGCACCAAGCCGCATTGCTTCCACTGCAGTCTGTTGCGAGGCAAATGCCGTTATCAATATGACTTCCGGCGCCGGAGTCAGTTTCCGGGCTGCTGACAATACCTGTAATCCATCAACCGGTGACATTTTCAAATCTGTGATTACAATTTCACATGGCGTATTTGCCGCGAAATAATCAAAAGCCTGCTGACCGGAATACGCCATACTAACCTGATGGCCCTCTATCTCCAGTCCGGCCTTAATTATTTTACACATTCTTTCTTCGTTATCAACGACGAGAATATCTGCCATATTATTTGAGGATTATTTAAGGATGGCACGCAACAGAATTAAAAATCCATTTCTGATGTTTTTTATCAGGCCGGTATTTTTCTTAGCCTCACTATAGTGGTTATTTAAATCAACAGCTTTATCAAATTCTGCTACTGCTTTAAGAAACAGGTGCCGGCATTGTATGATATGGATGGTACCCATTTCATTCCAGTAATCGGCAAATTTATCCCTCTGATCTGACAGTTTCAAGATACGATTTTCATAAGATAATAATTCCGGATATTCCAGCTCTTTACCGCCATACATAAATTTAAGATAAAATGATTCAATTAATGCATCAATTTTCAGATGAGTAACCAGTTTAAGTTGTAACTGGAACAGAATGTCCAGGATCTCATTGAGGATACCAGTATTGATAATATCCAAAGTTTGGTCAAACTTAACCTGCCAGTCATTATCCTGATATCGTTCCAGTAACTTTAAAGCCTTGATATAGCGGAGAACACGTGAAGGTACGACAGCAGTTTCAAATTCATCTGTATCGGCGATTGTACTTCTGAAAAGCGCAGCACCCAGATTAAAATTAGCTTCGTCAAAGTCAGGATTTTTTTTCAGGGCCATCTGAAGTATGCTGGTTGCTTTTTGATAATCTTTATTAAATGTAAGTGCGACTCCCAATGTATTCGCCAGATCCGGGAGCTCAGAATTAATACGGTACCCCGCGAGCAATATGTCGATTGCACTGCGGTAATCACCAAGTTTGATATAACATTTTCCTAATAGAATATATGCAGGTATAAAGTCATTATTGATTTCGATTGATTTTTTCAAACTGGAAACCGCTTCTTTTAAGATATTACGAAAATAAAACAGTGATCCAAGTTTATAGTGTGGGAGATACAGATTAAGTGGTTTAATTTTTGACTGAATATAGAATAGCATATTTACTTCTTCAAGCGTGTTTTTGTGAAGTTCGGATGCTTCTTCTTTTAGAAAATTAGCTTTTGCACTGGCCAAACCCTGGGAACGCTGATAAAAATTAATTTCCTTGGAACCGATAAAATTCCCCCGCTCAAAAATTTCGCTCAGAATGAGGCCTTTTTCTAAAACACTGCCGGTATATATGTGAAATTCCCGGGCATTCACATTAATTTTTGAATGTTTGACTATCTCTTTCAACCGTTACTCCCGTGTCCGCACGAATAAATCCGGCGATAACAAGTAAAAAGGTAAAAACGTGTTTTCTAGCTAATTTTATGTCATATTTGTAATGTCAGTCTGTCATGCTGAACTTGATTGACATAACACTAGTCATCAGCTTTTCCCTTTTACTTTTTACTATTTTACTTAGTTATCGGAAAAATAATTAAAAACTTAGGGTAATATCTTGAAATTTAATTAATTAGGTCAGGTAATTTGTGACCAGGAACAAAGATGGGACTATTAATTATGTAGAATATTTGCAGATTGTATCGCTAATAATTTATCTAATTTGTTTTTTAGCAGATCGGCATCAAAAGGTTTGAAGATAAAATCATCTGCGTTTTTATAAAAAGGCTGCTCCTGAACTTCGTCCTCATCAAGAAACATATACATTAATACAATCTTTACATCCGGATTTGATGTTTTCAGATGCATTAGTCTTTTCTGTAGTTCGGGTGAAGCCACATCTATATCTGTCAGGATCAATTTTATATGATAGCGGGATATATACCAGCCGATTTGAGCCGGATCCTTTGTAATATATACCTGATATGAATCTTCAAGATACAATTTAATACTATCTGCAAGATCCATATCACCTTCTATGATCAAAACTGCTTTATTTTTTTCAACTTGTTGCATAAATAGTTGTTTTGCAAAATATATGCCAGTTTTGCTTTTTGATTGAATGCGGTTAAACTAATTCAATATTAAACATTTTTATACCATTGTTTCATTATCTACTAAAAGTTAGTGATCGACTATGAGAATTAAACAAATATGATTCTTACAAATAGGAATAAGTTTAACAGATACGTGGAAGTTGTTCTCCGGCAAGCATATCTATAATCCGCTCAGCGCCAATGAGCGTTTCCATATATACTTTTTTGGCTGGTTCGGCAAGTACCTTTCCTATCACCTGTGCCTGCCTGCCATATTTATTATTTAGCATGACCTTTAACACTTTTTCTGTCTCGGATTCCGGACAAATTACCAGACATTTACCCTCATTTGCTATATACAAGGGATCTAATCCAAGAATCTCGCAGACGGATTGCACACAATTGGTGACAGGCACTTTATTTTCATACAGTTTTATGGCAACATTTGATTGTGATGCAATTTCGTTCAGCGTAGTGGCAACACCGCCCCGGGTTGGATCGCGCAGTACATGGATGTTTTTTGTAACATCAAGTATTTCCTGGACAAGAAAATTCAAGGGTGCTGAATCGGTCTTCAAATCCAGATCCATCTCCAGACCTTCCCGACCGGCCATAATGGTAATACCATGATCAGCAATTGTTCCGTTTATAATAACCACATCGCCAGGTTCTGCTTTATCACCATTAATATCGATATCCCGGGGCACCAAACCAATCCCTGAAGTATTAATAAATATTTTATCGACAGCACCCCGGGGAACAACCTTGGTATCTCCGGTTACGATCCGGACACCGGCTTCATCTGCCATTTTTTGCATCGAACCCAATATTTGATCCAGTATTTTAACCGAAAAACCTTCCTCCATGATAATTCCGGTACTGATATACAATGGTTTGGCACCCATCATTGACAGATCATTGACAGTTCCGCAAATGGCAAGTTTTCCAATATCGCCTCCCGGAAATATAATCGGATCGACAACATAAGAATCGGTACTGAATGCCAGGCGGCTTTCTCCAATCTTTATGACCGCCGCATCGCCGAGCTTTTCAAGTTCTTCATTTCTAAAAAACGGTAAGATAGTATTGGAAATTAATTCGTGGGATAATTTTCCCCCGCTGCCGTGACCTAAAAGGATTTGTTTTGTCATACCGGATCCTAATGAATTATCGTGCATACCTATACCACGCGGCGCAACTGCCCTCAGATGAGACCATACAAGCCCCTACCGGATATTCCGGTGTACATGCATTGCCAAAAAGAGCACAATCCGGCGGATCAGCCACACCCTGCATCACTTCGCCACAAATACATCCGGGTGCTTCAACTGTTGGCTCTACTTCAACATCAAACTTCTTTTCGGCATCATATTCAGAATATTTATCCCGGATTTTTAATCCACTGCCGGGAATAATGCCAATACCCCGCCAGTTAGCATCACAAACTTCAAAAACTTCATCCATCAACTTCAGGGCTGTCCGGTTGCCATCAGCTGTGGTAACCCGTGAATATTGAATTTCAACTGCCGGTTTTTTATTACGTATTTGTTCCAGCAGCATATCAACTGCTTCCAGAATATCGAGAGGTTCGAATCCTGCGATTACACAAGATTTTCCATATTTATCAACCAAAAATTGATATGGATGCGCACCGATTATAGTACTTACATGTGCCGGGCAAATGAATCCGTTCAAATCAACCCGACCACCACTGACAATTGCCTCCATCGGATTTGGCATTGTTTTATGGGCACATAAGACATAATAATTTTCCAGATTGTGTTTATCCGCTTCTAAAATCGAAGCTGCAATGGTCGGAGCCGTGGTTTCGAATCCCACACCCAGAAAAATAATCTTTTTATCTGTGTTTTTCCGGGCCATTGCCACGGCATCCAGCGTGGAATATACGATACGGATGTCAGTTCCCGAGGCACGTTCTTTCTCCAATGAACTGCTTGAACCGGGAACGCGCAGCATATCACCAAAAGTGCAAAGCACAACATTTTCCAGTTTTCCCAGAGCAATTGCTTTATCCAGGTAATCATTTGATGTCACACATACCGGACATCCGGGTCCTGATATCAGTTTTACATTCCCGGGCAACATCTGGCGGATACCATAACGCGCAATGGCCATGGTATGTGAACCACATACTTCCATAAGTTTTGTTTGTGGCATTCCTGCCGCCTTTTGCCTGATCCTTCCAGCCAGGGCACGAGCCACATCAGCATCACGAAATTCAGTTATATATTTCATTTT
>CAYULK010000154.1:0-7804 GCA_964445625.1 uncultured Calditrichota bacterium | reverse complement strand
CTAATTAACAATAAATTATTCGGTGCGGAGGTGATTATGGACAAAATTACATCTGAAGTTCCGAAAAGACCTTATAGCAAAGAAATCAATTTGTCAATTATCGGTTTTGGCGGAATTGTTGTTGTGGGTATGAAGCAAAAAAAAGCGGATAAGACAGTTGCTGAATCTATAAATACCGGTATAAATTATTTCGACGTCGCGCCATCTTACTGGGATGGTGAAGCCGAGGAGAAGCTAGGGAAGGCGCTGCAACCACAGCGCAAGAATATTTTTCTGGCCTGTAAGACAATGGAACGCAGTGCCGCCGGCGCGGAAAAAGAACTCAACCTATCTTTAAAGCGGGTCGGTGTGGATCATTTTGATTTATACCAGTTCCATGCCGTGACCACCATGGATGAAGTTGAGAGTATATTCGCCCCGCAGGGGGCGGCGGAAACATTCTTAAAAGCACAAAAGGACGGTAAGATCAGGTTCATCGGTTTTTCCGCACATTCTGAAGAAGCGGCGCTGGCGCTTCTCGATCGATTTGAATTCAATTCGGTATTATTTCCGGTCAACTTTGTCAATTACGGGCAAAGTGATTTTGGCCCGAAAGTAGTAAGACGGGCACGGGAAAAGGGAACAGCGGTGCTGGCATTAAAATCGATGGCATATACTCCCTGGCCGGAAAATGCAAAAAAAACTTGTGATAAGTGCTGGTATAAACCGGTCGATGATCCGGAGCTGGCCGAAAAGGCCCTTCGCTTTACCCTTTCGCAGGATATAACGGCCACGATTCCACCGGGAGACGAAAATCTATATCATTTGGCATTACAGATTGCCCGTCGTTTTTCGCCGATGGGTCCGAAAGAGCAGGATAAATTTCTGCAAAGTACGGCAGGACTAAATTCGTTATTCCCCCTGTAGTATGAGAATAAATACACCCCATTTTAGGTGATGTGAACGATAGTTCACACTTGTGCGTGAAGTATTGTTCACATATCGTGAACTATCGTTCACATTTTTATTTTATCAATCCGGTAAATATTTCATAGAAATACGTCTAACCTGCTATTATTTAATAACTTAGAATTCAATCTCGTTTTCTGGCACAATTATCGCTATAGTCTTTTTAAAGATATACCAGGACTAATTTATGGATCTGCTTCTTGTTCATCCCGGTGAAGCGGGTGAGGACCCGGTTACCGAACATCTCGGTATTGCAAGTTTAAAGGCATATGCAGAAGAAAAGGGCTTTACGGCCAATACTCTGGATATGAATTTGGAGTCCTGTGATATTCAGGATGGCATCAATAAGATAAAGTCCGGCAATCCAAAGGTATTGGGTGTTTCATTACTGGATGCAACCAAGCGTAAGGGGCTGGCATTAATCAGGGGATTATATCTCACCGGTTATACCGGTCATGTTATTGTCGGTGGTTATCTGGCAACCTTTCATGCCCGGGAAATTATCCGGGCATACCCCGAAATTGGATTTGCCGTCCGTGGCGAGGGTGAACTTACACTTGTTGAATTATTAAAATATCTGCTCGATGAAGCTATCATGGACCCCGAATTAATTGCCGGTATTACTTACCGGGCCGGAGATAAAATTATCGAAAATCCAGCCAGATCATTGATAAAATATTTGGATGAATTACCCCTGCCGGACCGGAAATATGCTCCTCTGATTCTTGAGAAAGAAAAACATATCCGTCTGTCCTTCTCACGCGGTTGCTGGGCCCATTGTTCGTTCTGTGATATAATTTCACTGTACGGTACCAGCCCGGGAAAGCAATGGCGGCGGCGCAGTGTAACCGGTTTTGTGGATGAGATCGTCAATTTAAACGATAAGTTTGGCGCTGATTATTTTATTTTTAATGATGACAATTTTTTGACCAAAGGCAAAAAAAATCAGAAAATTATTTCAGATTTTGTCGCAGAGATCAAAAAACGGGATGTGAAAATCAAATTTGATATGATGTGCCGGGCTGACTCTGTACAAAGAGAATCTATGCAAAAGTTAAAGAGTATTGGGTTGCAGGGGGTTTTTCTCGGCATCGAATCATTTGATCAGGCCCATCTGGATCGTTATAATAAGGATACGACTGTTTATCAGAATCTCAGGGCGATTATTATTCTTTATCATTTGCGCATTGAGTTTGTAATTTCAATTATCCTTGCCGACGCCTTTACCGGGTTGCGTGATCTGATAGTACAATTTTATGTGCTTTATAAAATTCAACGCCGCTATTTTTTTAATAAGAACTGTAAAATTTCAATAAACCAAAAACTGGAGATTTACCGCGGTAGTACCTTGTACGAGCAATATAAGGCCATGGGCCTTTTATATAAGGATGACTGGTATGAGGGGTATGATTATCAATTGAAATTTTTCACCGAAATGAGATTAAAACTAATCAAACTGGAAGGTCGCCTGTATACCCAATGGCATAATTTACAGAGCTCGATAAAAAAAGCCCGGACAAACACCCGTCTGTCAATTATTAAAATTTTTAATATGTTGTACTAGCTTAAATTAATTACCCACCCCTTGTAATCCCCCTCCCTAATCTGATTAGGGAGGGGGAAAGAGGGGTGGGTCACCAAATCACTTTTTAGGAGGTATTATGTTAAAAAAATTTTATTTCAAACTAAAAAAATCATGGATTGTATTATTTGCATTAGTATCTTATGTAGGACAGTTCAACGAGGAGGTACAACGCGTAATCGCCAGAACGGTTAATTGATATTTTAATTTCAGTCGGATTATCGTATAGGCTGATAATTACTTAAGGTCGAATTGGATAAGATTACAACTCATTTATGGGCAGAATCACTAAAATTCAGGCTGTTTTCTATCTTTGTTTTTTGATTAATAGTTGCTCGACCGGGGATGAGATTCTCATGGGTATCGAGAGCTTCCCCGGTAGCCTGGATCCGGTACATGATTACGGTTTTTACACGACTCAGGTAACAAATCAGATTTTTGAAACCCTGATTACCCTGGATGATGATTACAGGACAATCAAGCCGAACCTGGCAATTCAATGGGATCAGTCATCGGATGGCTGTGTTTATACTTTCCGTCTGCGTCCGGGGATTACATTTCATAACCAGAGGAAATTATCGGCCCGGGATGTAAAGCACTCTGTTGATCGCTATATACAGCATCGCCCCTCGTGGATTCTGGCAGATCTGATCCGGTCAGTATTAGTTTTGGATTCTCTGACTGTTAGTTTCACCCTGGAGCGGCCGTATTCACAGTTTTTATACATGCTCTGTTCGCCCTATATTTTTCTGGTAACGCAGAATGATGATAGAGTTGTTGAAGATGAATTTTTACCGGTCGGTACCGGTCCGTTTCTTTTGCGTGCCTTCACTCGGGATGAGACGATTGAGCTGGCGAGAAATGATGATTACCGGCAGCTGACTAGCTCCGTTCAGAAAATATCATTCATTTTCCAATCTTCAGTTGAAGACCGTCAATCGGCAATAATAAATAATGATGTAGATATTCTATATCTGATATCAGGCTCTGAGATCGACCGCTTGAGATGGAAAGGTGAGATCGGGTATTGTGTTAAAAAATCCAGTAATACCCTGTTCTTGGGATTTAATCTGGAGAATCCCCCTTTTGATGATATTCGGGTACGTCGGGCGGTTTTACATGCGCTCGATATACCAAAGATTGTTAATAATCTGAACCGGGGGAATGCACAGGTGGCGAAAGGGCCATTACCACCGGTTTATAGTCCGGTCAACCAGCTTAAGCAGGAGAAGTATGATCCGGAAAAGGCAAGAGCCCTTCTCAGAGAAGCCGGGTATCCTGATGGAATTAAGATTCGCTGTAATTTCCCTAAAAGTGGCATATCCAGAAAAACAGTGGTAGAGATGGTTGAATCGGAACTTGCCAAATCAGGTATTTATATCGATGCTTTTATCTCAGATACCTGGGATCAGCATACGGACTCGATTTTCTCATCACATGCGCAATTATTTTTTGATGGAATTGAAAGTATGTTCATCGGCGAGCCGGAATATTTTTTACGGTCATTATTTCATTCAGAGTCACGGTATAATTTTTTCAGATATAAAAATTTACTGGTTGATTCTTTGCTGGATATGGCAAGAAAAGAAAATGACAAATCGGAACGCCGGAAGGCATATGATCTTATCGTAAGAGAAATCATTACAGACACACCGGCTGTTTTTTTCTCGCACGTGATACCTCATTTTGCCTATAACAACAAAAAAATCCGAAAAATGTCTGCTAATCCCTATAGAATTATTGATTTTAGCCGTATGGAACTGTATGAGTAAATCACTATATGAGATGTTTCGCTTAAAGAATTTAAAATTACAGCCCAAATTATTCATATTTTTTACCGGATTGATTTTGTTCGTAACGCTGGTAATATCCGGAGCTGTTTACATCTTTCAAAAGAATACATTACAACAACAGGCCGAAGAAAAAGCGTTTTTATTAACCCGGAATCTTGCTTATGTCAGCCTGAATGCCATTCTGCAAAATGATTATACCGTCTTGCAGATGTTTGTCGACAGTATGAAAGATTCAGAGGATATTCTGGCTATAACGATATTTGACACGATGGGAACTATACTTGCCGCCGATGATGTATCGCTGCGCGGCGATCGCTGGACGGATCCGTCAACACAGAAAAAGCTGAAATTTACGATTATGCAGCTAGGCCGGGAAAATTCGGAAAAGGGCGAACAAATATGGGAGACTGCCGTTCCGGTTTATAAACTGAACCAGCGGTTAGGAACGGTTTGCATCAGTTATTCTGTCGCGGATACATATCAGGGCTTGCTGCAGACAATTATTGGAATTGGATTCTCAGCAATACTAATCAGTTTACTGGTTTCCTATTACCTGTCCCGGGCCATGGTGCAACCGGTTAAAAAAGCCGCGCAGCTGGCGCAAAATTACGGTAGAGGAAATTTTAATGTTTCATTCCCTGACTTTGGTGAAGATGAGCTGGGGCAACTGGTGGGCATCCTGAATCAGCTTTCGGATAAATTATCAGCACTGATAAACGAGAAAATAGCACAGGAAGGGCTGGTCATGATCGGCGAGTTTTCTTCCTATATCATCCATGATCTCAAGAATCCGATAAACGGGATTCACCTCCTGGCTGACGGTTTACACCGCCGTTTGCCCCAGGACAGCCCGCTAAGAAAGTACAGTTCTGAAATCCTTCTGGCATCGCAGCGCGTGGAGGATTTTATCCGCAGGACCCTAGATATGGCCAAATCAACCGATCTTTGTTTTGAAGAAACAAATGTGAATGAGCTGTTAGACAAAATCGTAAGAGAGGTAAGCCTGGAATCAACGATCAGGAATAAGAAATTTGACAGAGATATTCCCGTTATAAGTGTGGATACCCGGCTACTAAAAATGGCTTTAAAAAATATTGTATTAAATGCCTGCGAAGCCACCCGTGAAAAAGGAGAGATATTTATTGAGACCTGCCTGGACGGCGATATTATTATCCGGATATCCGACACGGGGGTGGGAATTCCGCCCGAAAAATTAAAATCAGTATTCCGCCCATTTTTCTCATTAAAGGAGCAGGGACACGGGCTGGGACTGGCTATGGCGAAAAGAGCCATTGAACTTCACAATGGTCAGATTGAGGTAAACAGCCGGCAGGGACAGGGTACATCTTTTGAGATAAATTTGCCGGTTGCTTTTGAATGACGGAGTTGTTATGACCAGAATTCTATTATGTGATGATGATGACACGATACTCAGCGGAATCAAATTGCATTTTGAAGATCATCCGGATTTTCAGGTAACTACTGTTTCTGATCACAGCGCGGCAATTAAAATTATACAGGCCAATGAATTTGATGTGGTTGTTTCAGATCTTATGTTTCCGGATGAAAAAGATGGTCTGGCCGTGATCAAATGTGCTAAATCCCAATGGTATACTCCGGCTATCCTGGCCATCACGGCTTTTGATACGATAGAAAACGCGGTAAGGACCATGCAGGCCGGGGCGGATGATTTTGCCTCAAAGGGATTTGGCCTGGATGAGATACATATCAGAATTAAAAATGTTGTTGATAAGAAAAAGGAATTCCTGAGACTTATATTAGAAAATTCAATTCTGAAACAAACCGTCAAACAACATTTCAGTGATTATAAGATTATTGGTGCATCCCCACAGATACACGAGCTATCACAAAAGATTATAAAAATCGCGGAAGACGCGCATGTTACCTGTCTGATCCAGGGAGAAAGCGGCACCGGCAAGGATCTGGTCGCCCGATCGATACATGCCCTGAGTCTACGAAAGAACGCTCCGTTTATGCCAATCAATTGTGCGGCTATTCCGGCTAATTTGTTAGAGAGTGAACTATTCGGTCATGATAAAGGTGCATATACCGGTGCCTATACCACCCGGCAGGGTAAATTTGAACAGGCCGATGGCGGGGTAATTTTTCTGGATGAGATCGGTGAACTGTCATTATCTCTGCAGATTATTTTATTACGAGTGCTGGAAGAACGGGAGATTTACCGGATTGGCGGTAAACGGGCGATAAAAGTTGATGTCATGATCCTGGCAGCATCAAACACCAACCTGGAAAAACTGGTTGAACAGGGTAAGTTCAGGGAGGATTTGTATTTCCGGCTTAATGTAATAAAAATCTGGATTCCTCCATTACGGGACCGGCGTTCAGATGTAGTTCCACTGGCAAAATTTTTTCTGGAAAACCTGAATCAGCAGCGCAACAAAAAACTGCAATTTTCAATAAAAGCATTGAGTCAGTTAAAAAATTACGAGTATCCGGGTAATGTCCGTGAGTTGCGCAATATTGTCGAGGATGCATTTGTTTTTTGTGCCGGTAAAATTATTCGGCCCGAGAATTTATATTTTAAAAACAATAATAATTTTAAAAAGGATAATAATAATTCATTTACTTATAATAATACTCACTCTCTAATAAAGCTGCGACATCAGGAAGCAGTGCAGGAATTTGAAAAGGATTATTTTTTTCATTTACTTAAGGATCAGCACTGGAATATTAAAGAGGCGGCAATAAAAGCCGGTATTAGCAGGGAATGGTTGAGTAAAAAAGTAAAAAATCTGGGATTGAAAGAATCATAAGCAAAAAGCGCAGTTCATATACATTGAAGATTTGCTGATTTATAATTGCCGGCATATAAAATTAAAATCATGAGATATTGGCCTTTACTAATTATAGAGCGAATTCCATCTGGTATAATTGTTGTGGAGAAATATTTTAACCCGGAGTACGTAATATGCCTAAAGTACTTTTAGTAGAAGATGAGCGTTCCATTCTGAAAGCCTTAAGTTTTGAGCTGGAAGAGGAAGGATTTGAGGTTTTCCATGCGATAAATTATCAGGAAGCAGTCAGTTTCCTGACCGCATTCGAATGTGACCTCATCATCTCTGATCTTTTTATCGATTCCCATAGCGGTGATGGTATCCGTTTATTAAACAGAGTTCAAAATGAAGATAAATACATCCCGTTCATAGCTATTACTGCTTATCCTGAGACAAATCTGGCCCGCGAAGCCCAAAAAGCACTACAGGATTGTTTTTTCATCAAACCATTTGCGGTGGAAGATTTGAAAAAGAAGGTGTATGAATTATTGAAGGAAAAGAGAACTGAGTCGAATTAACAAGAATTCGTTTATAATATAGCCTGATAAATTCATAGCGCAACCGAGGCTGCAAACAAAGAAAAGAAGTCCACGGGTTACACTGATTAACACGGATTACTTAACCGCAATGACGCAAGGTCTTTTAATTGTTTTTTAAAAATATAT
>CAYULK010000153.1:0-7857 GCA_964445625.1 uncultured Calditrichota bacterium | reverse complement strand
CCTGCCCCGAAAAACGGGATCTTCGACCGGCGGGCAGGAGAAAAATCTTTGCGATCTTTGCGTTAATTGAGATTTAATTCCCGAATAATATGACTGGCGCCGGAGAATTTTTCAGTGACAAACAGTACATACCGGATATCGACACTGATAGTACGCTGCAGTTCCGGTATGACATAGTAATCTCCGGTAACACTTTCATATGTCATATCAAATATGATTCCGATTTGTTCACCTCTGGCATTCAGGGTGGGAGAACCGGAATTACCACCCGTGACATTGGTTTCATTCAGAAAACAGGTTACGATATCACTTTTTTCCGGATCCATATATTCTCCAAAGTCTTTCCTTTTATGCAAATCTTTTATTTTGTCCGGTACATTGAAAGGGAATATCCCGGTATCCTTCTCAACAACCCCACTAAGAGTTGTCACGGGCTCATAATAGACCGCATCGCGTGGCTGATAGCCGTTAATGATGCCATAAGTAAACCGTAGGGTACTGTTTGCATCGGGTGCTAATTGATTTTCATGAATCTGCATCAATGCTTCCAGGTATTTCTTCTTTAGTTCCATACGCTCCATCTTACTGGATTTCTCACTCTCACGATAGGCAACCAGGTATGATTCCAGCTGCGTTGCGAAATTGATCATAGGATCATCAATCTCCTGAAGCTGATCGGGTGTCAGGCCGGTAAGTTGCAGTCTCCTTTCCGGATCTGCCAAAACTGTTTGTGCATACATTTCATCTACATATGAATCAATGCCGCTATCAGCCGCTTGCGAGAGTAATTTTACCAGGATATCAGGTAAATTATCCCCGGAATCTTTATCTATATCATTTAACATGAATTTGAGAAATTCTTTATCTGTATTCAGATCATAGCTGCGTTCCGCACGTTTAATCTGCATTTTCAGACGCGATTGATTTCTTTCCTGATATTTTAAATCACGCTCCATGTCAGGCTTGGCATTTTCAGTCACAATTCGTAAAATTGTATGGGCCTGTGCCGGCAGAACGGCACCATAGCGCGAAGACAACAGATTATTGACCATCCGATATTGCATGTATCCTTTTTCTGATTTCCTGACATATTCTGCAATATCATTTAATATCGTGCCATATTTATCTTTCCGCTCTCCGGACGAACTTACCCAACTAGTAAATTCGCTCTCCAGTTTCTCTTTAATATCATTCACACCCGCTTTTTCAAACCCTTTTAACCTGGCCTGATAATTTTTCAATCCATTATTGAGACTTTTCAGGCGACTGGCATACTTCAATTCCACTTCTCCATTATTTTTTCCAGCTTGATTAAAATAAGCTATTTGTTTTAGCCGGAAGTCAATACTCCTCTTCATAGTATTGATATCTTTTTTCATTTCAGATAAAGTATAATTACGGTATGTTCTTCCCGGATATCCCATGACAAATGAAAAATCACCCTGTTTCACACCGGCGGTGGAAATTTTCAGTACCGATATTGGCTGATAAGGTATATTAGACTCAGCGTAAGATTCCCCGATATTGTCTTTTGAAACATACGCTCTCAGGAATGTAAAATCACAGGTGTGACGCGGCCACATCCAGTTATCGACATCTCCGCCGAAATTTCCCAGTGCTTTGGGCGGTGCGAGTACAAGACGTAAATCGTTTAAACGTTTAAAACGGAAGAGATAATATTTATTACCGCTATACATAGCAGCAATCTTGCACCGCCTGTCGGGTGCTTCCTTTTCCACTTCAGCGACCATCTGCTTTTTCCTGAGATCCAGAGCATCATATATTTCACGATATGACATCCCGTGCTTGATAACTGAAATGACCTGATCTGTTACTTCTTCATAACCTAACAATACCTCTGCGTAATAGCCCGGAACCGATATTTCCTCATCGGTTTTCCAGGCAACAAATCCATTCTGAAGATAGTTTTTTTCCGGTGTGGATGCTTTCTGAATAGCACGGTACGCTACATGGTGATTTGTCAGTATCAATCCATTCGAACTGACGAATGTACCAGTGCCACCACCAAGATAAACAATAGCACTCATAATGCCGGTACCATCCTCCCGGTACATATCATCCGGATTTAAGACCAGACCTTTTTCTTTCAGTCCCAATTGTTTCATCTGATGCGGCAACCACATGCCATCATCAGCGTATGCCATATTAATTGTGAGAAATAATAAAAGTGAAATATAATACTTCATAGGAAACTCCCTGATTCTGCTTTCATGTTGTGTTTAGATTTATTCCTTTGAAATCACTCTAAATATACAAATATATTAACATCTTTGTCGTAAATTAGCGTTAGCGGTTTCCGGCAATTTTCACCAATTACACATATTACCGGAGACCATTATACTAATCTCCGGTAAAGTTGAAGTCTCTGCCGTAAATTAGCGCTAGCGGTTTCCGGCAATTTTTACCAATCGCACATATTACCGGAGACCGTTTCACTAATCTCCGGTAAAGTTTGGTATCTCTGTTGAAAATAAGTGTTCAATTATCGATCAATCCATCAAAATTACTTAATCAAACACCCAATCAACCGATAATATGTGTATTGTGACGCAGAGCATAAAATCGTGTGATTGAGATCATTTCTATTTTAAATTTGTTTTCACATATTTATCATGAACCTTATGGAGGAAAAAAAGATGAAGAATTATTATTTTATTGCAGTACTTAGTTTGTTTTTAATATCCACGATTGGATGTAATAACAATGATCCGGCATCATCAGAAGGTGAACTTGAGCTGGCAGCAGTCGTAGAAGAACAGGCTTCATTTGGCTGGGAATTAAACGAAATTGTAGGTACTACTCAGGAAATTGAGGATGTCACTTATGATCCGTCTCTGCTACCTGAAGATGATCTTGATGGATACAGCTCTGTTCTGGGAACCGGCAAAATGGCTGTTGAGTTAATGATCCAGTCTAACAAGCATTTGCCTGCGCAGATATTCCTGGCAAAGCCGGCTGTCGATACTTTAATATACTTCGCAGATAATACAATTGCGGGTAAGCGCACTGCGATCTATTATGACGGCAGTACTGGTTTGGTCCGGATATACGAAGTCAAATATAAATTTGCGACCTGGCAGAAGATGACCTATGACTCGGTAGAAATTATCATTGATCTTAACTTTACACCGGAAGACGGTTCTGATGATATGCTTAAGTCTGTATACCGGGACCAGATATTCGATCCGGATTTCTTTATTCAGAACATTGTTTCGCAAATTACAGTCACGGCATTTTCAGAGCAGGAAATCACAGGTCTTGAAGCAGTAGTTGATTCATATTACCATACCGGACGCCATTTGTCTCATTTAAAACAAAGTATCGTCATCAAACCTGATGGCACCGGAACCTTGCGGGAAGATTTTGATTTTAGTGATGGAACCAGTTCATTCCACAGTATTACTTTTAACGGTGATCATACCGGTTCATTTATCAGACAATTAAGAGACGGAACGTTAATTACCGGGACTTTTAACGATGTCAAAGATGATCTGAACGGTTCATTTTACGAAACCATCGACTTCCCGGCCGGCCGGTATCTGGATAAGATATCTAAGTCAGCTGAAGTTTCTATTACTTTACCCGATTCAATATTCAATGCCTCATTATCACGCGCGGTTTATTTTTCCAGCGGCAGGGTCGATTCATCCCATGTGAATATTGTGATTCACCATAATGATGGTATCAAAACAACGGCGCTCGATGTAACAAAAGCCAACGGGGCACATGGTACATTTCTGGTTGAGGAAAACTCTGAAATGTCTGAATTAAGCGGGCAATGGACAACGTGGAACGAGTATTTTATCACCGTAGCGGCCGAATATTATAGTGAAGGAAGTGGGCATATCCATTACGAGGTATTTGAACCGCCTTACCAACAAGGTGATTCACCTATCCTGGTTGTAGATTATTACATTTCACCTGACGGATCCGGCACCGGTACGATCACTCATGACGGCAATAATTACCAGGTGATTTTCAAGAGTCTTGATCAGGCTGAGATTATTCTTGGAAATAAAAGCAGGATAGTAAATTTATATCGCTAACGCCAGAAAAAGGGCATCAAATGATTGATGCCCTTTTTTTTATATGCCGGGTCAGATTAATGCAACTCTCTTTTTTTAAACAAATTTTTCAATCTATCCTTATTACGAAAAGGATTATATTTCTTGCGGTAGCCATAAGGTGTGAACAGGATTCCAATTTCATATTTTTCAGAACTGTCAAACTCCATTACCCACTGGACATTGCCCCGCATATGTAAATTTGATTCGCCGGGAATATCAATAATAATATCCAGAAAAAAACCCGGATCCCTATACTGATCAAATTCGAATCGCATTCCACTGCGGCTGATATCCTTCATCGGATAGTCCTGGGAAAACTTTTTCAGTATTCCCAAATTCTTACTTTTAATAAACCTGACTACCGCGCCATCATATGAATAACGATCAAACGTTCGACGTTCATTTTCAGATGTAAGCACATTACTTCCTTATTAGTTACCCTTTATCCTCTTATACTTTAAAATCCCGCATATTATATCCCCTTCCGATAAACATTATTATTCTTATCGACACAAATATAAGAAATTGCAGGTCGCTGGTTGCAAAAATCTTCAATTTCTTCCCTGCTTAATATCATAAATGTTGTTGATAAGATATCCGATACAATTGCGCTTGGCGCGATCACCCATGTCGCTTTATTATTTTTGACCGTGGACCTGGTACGTGGATCTATGATATGGCTCCCCTTCTGTAAACCGGAACTGCTCAGGGCGCCTTCTTTAAGATTAAGAGTGTCAAGTTGATCGTATGGCGGAGCCGGGTAAGAAATACTTACGGGCCATCCATCCAGGTTATGCGGGGCTTTTATAGTGAGCACAGTGCTTTTTCCGCCCTGGATCAATGCGCAATCCAAACCCCAATCAACTAACAGATTTTTTATTTTGTCAATGGCATAGCCTTTTCCAATTCCTCCCAGATCGATATCTATAAATTCCCCCTTCAATTTAACCGAGAAATCATTCTCATTCAGATCCAGGTCCTCCAGGCGGCCAATATAATCAATTTCCTGCTTATCTGCCCCTTTCTTCACAATATTAATTTCCTGTCCCAATCCGACATTAAAAATTTTAGTCGTGAGAAAATAGAATTCGATTGCCGTTTTCAGACAGAAAAATGTATGCGGATTCACAACCAGGGATTCTCCTGTTCGAAGATTATTTATGCGTGAAACATCACTGTTTTCTATGAAACGACTTAAGTCCTGTTCGATTAGATCTAATTCGTTAAAGGCTTCAAGTGCGGCCTGAGCCAGGTAATTACTGTCTTCATGTATAAGATGCAATTCATAAATTGTAGCCATCGCCCCATGGCTTAATACGGTCACGATATTTTCAGATATCTTGTATGTATACATTTTAGTTTTCTGAATGATTTGCTATTATTTTATCCCAGAGCTCTTTATGGATATATCCCCGGATCATTACTCCCGGACGAAGTTCAATATCATTTTTATAGAGTGATAAATAAAGTTTACGCTTTTCAAACGGAGTTTTTTCATAGATTTGTCTGATAAAATCTGACTCCATCTCAGGTGTGATGAGGACAATTGGAGTGGATGCAATATTCTCCGGTACAGTTTCACTCCAGGCAACATATTCATATTCTCTCAGGTACCATGGTAACGGCCAGTAACTTCCCTTTTGTGCAATCACATCAATTCTGGTGTCCTTCAGACCGGAATATTTGTTTTTTAGTTCATCCAGCTTCGCAGAAATCTTTTTCACCTCTTCACGGGCATGGCCATATGTATAGGGATTTTCCGGAGCATCCGGATACAGGTAATTTATCTGCCAGGATTCATGACCAAGAATTACCAGAAGTAACAGACACATGACAATAAATGGAGACCGGTATTTACCTGTCTTTAAGATTCCCCACAAATACCATAATCCAATGGCACCCAGAACAGCCATGACCGGAATCAGGCCTAAAATATTCCATGGTGTTTTATATGGAATAATAGAAAATAATATCAGGAAAGTAAAGAAATATGTGATCATAAAAAGCCCTGTCATTCCGGACTTTTTATTTATACCGGCTATTATGCCAGGTATGGCCATAATCAGGATTGGTGTTTCGCTGATAAACCAGCGCTCTCCTTCACTATAAAAAAATAGTGATCTGAGGTAGTAATACCAGGAATGTGTGTGCTCCGGTGTTGAAGTACCGCGGATGAAATATTTTTCAAATGCTTCTGTAAATGATATCAGGCCCTGCCAATTGGTCATAAATGATGAGAAAAACAGGATAATTGTAATTCCTGTCGTAATAAATATCACAGCCGCATATCTTTTTTTTGGTAAAATGTACTTTCCGGCAAAAAACCTGAGTACAGCTAAACTGACGATCAACACAGTTATGTAGATCAGCCAGGTTTCTTTTGTTGCAATCAGTAAACCAAGACACAATCCCAGCAGAATGGCTATGTGCATGCGCGGATTTTGAAAAAAATTCATCCCCAGCAGTATGACACCAAGCCCCAAAGCTACCAGCAGACTTTCATGGATAAAATAGCGATTGAAGTAGACCATAATCGGAGACACAGATACTAATATACCTGAAATATAACCAACTTCGGGTTTGATCAATCTTCCGATAAGCAAAGTGAGAATGACTATAAGAATCCCGGCAATAACGGGTATAATACGAATAATGTATTCATCTAATTGCGCAAAAGAATCTCTTCCCGTTATTTTTGTAAATATGGCAGAAAAGTAGTATAAAGAAGGTCCATGATATTCACCAGGATTATATTCGTAGGTACCGGATTCGATTAATGTTCCAAGTATAAAAGCATTAACAGCCTCATCCACATGAATGGGTCGAATGGTTAGATCCGGGAGGCGAAAGATTATCGCCAGAATTAATATAACTATACTGGACGCGAAAAATCGCTTCATTTAACGGGTTTGCCGTATATTTCTACTTCTATATAGTGATTGAGATCATTGTTTGTATTGCCATTACTGTATAAGCGCACATAGCGTGCCACCACGCCTTTTGTGTCAATCAGTTTCCCTTCTGCAGTCTCTACATAGTGCATATCTTTACCGACGCCCTGCCCGGAAGAGTTATCATTATCGTTATTAAAAAGTGTATTTACACCTTCGATAAAATCCGGATCAGTAGACGTCTGGACAACGATATCAAAGTATATCCGCGGCTGTTTGTGAAAATGCCAGAAAACCAGAGCATATATATTATGCTCTTTCTCCAGATCGATGGTTATATGTTGTATAAAAGGACCTAATTCCACAAAACTGCCGTCACCTGCTTCCTTATCCCCGTCCGTGATCATATCAATTTCCCCGATAACCGGTTCATCATCGGTGCACACCACGATTCTTCCAAATGCTACATTTTTTGTTCCCGCCGGTGCCAGAAAAGCTGGACGGGCTTTTCCAAGCGGTTTCTCAAGGTTTTTCACCTGCATATTCTGTGGCGTGCCAACAAACATCGGTTTAGGCAGTTTTAGATCGATTGGAACCAAATCATCTTTCGTATCCTGAGCTATCCCCGCTCCCAGCAGGATTGAAATCGTTATAATAAATATTAAAATCTGCTTCATCTTATCTCCTTTTTTAATTTTAGGTAGTGTCAAAAGTTTTTATTTTTTTTATGATTTAAATCTATTGTTTTTATATATTTATCTTAAAAGTAACTCTTCTCCCCCAATAATAGGTTGTTTTTCTCTTTATTTCACTATAGGAAATCGGTAATAGTTCAGCCCACCAAATACACGAACGGCCACTAAAAATATATAAATTAA
>CAYULK010000152.1:0-7957 GCA_964445625.1 uncultured Calditrichota bacterium | reverse complement strand
TGAACTTAGCCCCCTTTTTTCTGAAATTTTTGCCTATAACTGTCGAAGACCAGCTTAGGTACTATCAAGCGTTGTCACGTAATTGTTCAACGCCCCATATTTGCGACGGGCCTGGCTCCGTAAGCGTAAAGGGTATAGAAGGCTGAGCGACTGACGTGTTTTTGACACAGCTACTTAGGGACTTCTATACCCAAATTGCTCAAAACCTTCACCATAAGCGTAAGTAAAGAAAGAATAGAAAGAAAAAGCGTCCGAAAAAAAATAAAAACCGGAGATCAGATTATGACAAAAGAAGATTCGGAAAAGAAAAAAGAAAAGTTTTTAGAACTGCGCGGCGTCCAGGGTAAATCCTTTGATACAATCTTTGAAGAATTGGGAGTTTGTAAACAAACACTTATCAATTGGTCTGTTTCCTTTGATAAAGAGTTGCAAAATTTACGCACTGCAAAATTTGAGAATTTATTGATAGATCTGAAATTATCTCGTTTTGAAAGAGTTAAGTTTTATGCGGAATTATATGACAAATTACGTGAGGAATTTAATTGTCGTGATTTAAGTTTGTTACCCACAATAAAAATATATACTTTATTATCGGAATTGGAAAACCGTCTTTCAGTTGGAGAGGAATATAGATCTGAAATTGGAATGATATTTGAGAAATGTAATGATTTAATTGTGGACTAAAAATAGAATAATATTATACTAAAAATTAGTACATATATTTTTAAATAACTATAATCCTGGTGCTCGAATTTCCCACATATATAAATTCATCATATTTACACGATTTTCAACGTTAATTCCATTCACATCCGTATGAGAACGATCATTCCTCTCCGGGTCCGGGGCATGTGTAATCGATAAGTCTATTCCACGTAGATTTCCTGTTAGAAAACTTACAATACCATTATCTTTTGGTGTAGATGCTTTCGAGTGGGCTTGTTGGGGTGTTGAATATTTATCCCAGTTCGTCGACATACTGCGGGATTCCCCACTACCTATTTCGCGGAAGGCTCCAGGTATCAATTCACCCTCAACGATATTATTCTTATGTATTCTGTAGAATAGTAAATCCTCATCCGGAATACTTTCAATCGGCCATTTCATATTTTATTTAACCACAATAGAATTCCTTGATAAAATTGATCTGTACCAATTTTGCCTGAAACCTCATCACCATCTGAGTATTTTCCATAAAATGTTGCTTTTTCCCTCTCATCTAGTGGAATATTTATCAACAAATTTTTATCTTCATATGCCCAGTATATGTCAATACTCGAGTCAGGTCCATGATAAATATTCGGTGGATCTATGACTTGGTTTAGTTCTTTATAAATGAACATTGCGTAGTTGAAAAGGAATGTAACCGCTCGAATCCAGGTTTTAGGTTTATATGCATGACTGCCCTCTCCATCCCAGTCATCTTGCAAGTCTAATATATACCCCGCTTTCTCTATAGCATCAGCAATTTTCTCTAATTTACTTGGTATTTCTAAAAAATTTTCATCTGGCAATTTAATTAAAAAATTGCGCGGAAGTTCAGCTTTCAATTCTCCCCATATAGTAGAATTAAAATAAGCAGTATCAATATTATTCCATATAGGATTTACATTAGTGCTCAAATTACACGGCCGACCTTTTTGAGGGATCCAAGGATCTAAATCAAAATCATTTTTTACGATTATTTGTGTGGTTGTCATATTAACAAATCTCTATATTTTTAATTTTTTTCTTACGCAATAAATCTCTTAGTACCTTTTCTTTATGTTCGGCTCTGACAATTACCTTCTTTATTTCTTCTAATTCATCTGAATCTAATGCAATATCTATATCTTTTATTTCATTTTGAGTTCGAAAAGTGAGCTTCAGGTTATGCAAAATAATTGTTGCTTTAAATTCAGGATTCTTTTCATTTGTAAACACCGGTCTTATATCAGAAATAATCTTTGAATCAATATATATATTTTGTGCTGCGTTTGATAATTGACTTGCTTTCATATTAAGTGTCAAAATTTCTGATTTAATCGCTTTGTGTAAAAAATCAGTCGTATTTTTCGAAATATTTACATTTAATTCTTTAAGATTAGCGGCAATATCTCTAATAAAGTTATCCGTATCATAAACAGTGCTTGTTATAATAAAACTGTTCAGCATCCTAATAATAAAATCTATCTTTTCTTTAGAAATTTTAGTTATTTCATGTATTTGGGCATGCAATTTTGAGCTTAATAATGCGCCAGGAATATTTTCTAATTGTAGAAATAGAGCGTTTCTCTCCTGGTTCGACAAATTATTTAATATCTTAAATCCTTTGAGATTGTCTTCGGGGATATTGAATCTGGCCATTTTGTTAAAACCGATATTATAGTAGAGACTTATACGCGTCTAATCAATAAATGTTTTAATAATATAAATAAAGTTAACCAAGAATCAAAATGAATAAAAGTAAAGTTTTGTACGTATTATGTCAGTCGCTAATAAATTATAAATTGTTAAATATTTGTTATATATGCGTTTAGTGTGGGACAGAAGGGAGTCGAACCCCTGACCTCTACGATGTGAGCGTAGCGCTCTAACCAGCTGAGCTACTGTCCCCGGAAAAGATTAGGGATTAGAGGTTAGAGATTAGAGATGAGTGATCGAAAAAACATACGACAATCTCTCATCTCTAATCTCTATTTCCTTATTATAGCGAAGCCAGATGTTCCCGGGCACGTTTGATGAATTCACTTTGCGGGTATACGTCTACCAGGCGTTGGAATTCTTCCCGGGCCTTGGCATTGTCACCTAAGCGCACATAGCAGAGACCAAGTTTAAACTGTGCGGCATCGTTTTTATTTGACCGGGGAAAAGTAAATACTTTTTCAAAATCAATTACTGCCTTCTTATACTCACGCAGCGCATAATGAGATTCACCGATCCAATACTGAGCATTATCCGATAAACTATTGTTGGCACTGGATGCCAGCAGATTTTCAAAAACCTGAATCGCATCACGGTACTGATTGGCATGGAACAGATCCAATCCTTCCTGATAACGTGATTGATACTCTTCCGGGGAAACATCACCCATGGCAACTGCTACTGTTCTTGCCGGTTGTGCCTGTTTTTGCGTTTCCAGTTGATATATCTGATCGCTCTGTGCCCGAATTTGTGTTTTTAAATCATTAATTAAGCGATCTTTGCTCTCAATTTGTGTTTTGAGCTGATCTACCTCAGCATTGCTTACAGCTACCGGCTGTTGTGTCTCCATCCCGGCACCCGATTGCTCCACAGGAACCGCGCCGGCACTCAACAATCCTAGCTGATCGTCATCCTGCCCGGATTTTTGTTGTTGCTGCGATCTTTCTTGAGGTGTAATACCCAGTAGCGCTTCAATTTCATCTAATTCCTGCTGTTTGGCAGGATCATCTGCAGCTGCAGACATATCGTCATCTTTACGTGATGATCCGCATGATACGAGCAGCATTGCTAAAAAAGAAATCGTTATTATGGAAATAAATATATTCTTAATCATAACCCCTCCTGATTCGGGAAAAAAACATTAAAAAAATTTAGATAAGAATGTACATAAAATCAAGTATTTTCGATAGTTACATAAAATAATAGCTGTTCTTGAAAAGTACTATTTTATATATTTTGTCCGCGAAATATTCAAAACAATTCCCATCATTATCAGATTTGCCATTAAAGAAGATCCACCATAACTCAGAAAAGGCAATGGCAATCCTGTTATCGGTGCCATTCCGATTGTCATGCCAATATTTATTATCACATGGACCAGAATAATGGTAGCTATCCCGATCACGGTCATACTTTCAAATGACTGTCGGATAGCGGATGCGATAGCTATCAGCCGGATGATAAGCAACATAAATACTAGCAAAATTACCGAGACGCCAAAAAAACCAAATTCTTCACCGATAACAGAAAATATAAAATCAGTATGTTGTGCGGGCAAAAAGCGCAAATGTGTCTGAGTGCCATTCATATAGCCTTTGCCCCATATACCACCGGATCCAATGGCCACCTGCGATTGAATTATCTGATAGCCGGCCCCCTTTGGATCCTGCTCCGGACTCATAAAAGTAAGAATCCTTTGCTGCTGATACGGTCGCAACTGATCCCACAGGTACGGTGTAATGCTTCCGACGACAATATTTAATAAAAAGACCGCTACTAGAATTATCGGTTTTTTACCGGATAAGATAAGAACAATTGTAATGGTCAACATAAGAAATAAAAATGAGAAAAAATTGAATGATAATATCATAGTTAGCAGTGGCGTCAGTATTGTAAATATCGAAAACCAATTCAATCCGGCCCAGAAAAGTACCGGAATTATAAGAGCCGGAAAAACAAGTGATGTACCCAGATCCGGTTGCCGGGCAATAAGAATAAATGGAACAAGAATCAATCCCAGCGAAATTAAGAAATACTTTAGTCTGTTTACATCAGCGTACTTATCTGATAAAAATTTGCTAACCGCAAGAACTGTTGCCAGTTTGGCAAACTCTGAGGGTTGAATGTGGACAGGTCCTATAATCAGCCATCTTTCGGCCCCCTGCCCCACTTTCCCAACTGCGTATACCAGTAACAGGAAGAATAAAGCAGATCCATAAAACCAGTAGGTAAAACGGTTGATAACCCTCAGTGGTACAAAACTAACCGTTGTCATCACGATAGTACCGAGCACCGCCCACAGTATTTGTCGGACGAAAAAATTGTTTGTATCGACATCAGCAACTGAGGTCGCACTATAGATGGCAATTGCACCAACTCCGACAAGTGCCAGAATCAGTATTAATGTTAAATAGTCGTATTTTCCAAACATTTAATCAGTATCCGGCATTGTTATATCCAGACGCGGAACATCCATGACGTCCAGTTCTATAATTGTGCTTAAGGTATCAGTAAGTGTTGTATCTTTTTTAACCGGAGCCCGCGGAAGAATCCGGCCATAAAAATATTTTTCCAGGCATAATTCTGCCAGTGGAGCGGCAAATGCACCGCCGCCGCCACCATTCTCTATAAGAACCACAATGGCAATAACCGGATTTTCATAGGGTGCGAATCCGATAAACCAGGCATGTGGGTCGCCATGCGGATTTTGCGAAGTTCCGGTTTTCCCGGCCACTTCAATTCCGGGAACTGCAGCCCGCCATCCGGTCCCGCCATCAACCACCTGACGCATTCCCTCCCGGGCAATATCGTATATATCGGCCGAGATACCCTGTACATAATTGGTTTGGACCGGAAACAGGATTTCTTTATCATTGACCTTGTCGTATAGAAAAGCAGCAAAATGTGGTGTATGTACCACACCTCTTGTGGCCATAATCATAGCCAGTTGGGCCATCTGCAACGGCGTTGTCAGCAATTCACCCTGACCTATGGCCAGATTGGCCAGATTTCCCCTTGTCCAGCCGCCCTCACCAAAGATACGGTTAAAATACTCTACTGTTGGTACGAGGCCGCTACTCTCGTTTGGTAAATCGATACCGGTAGGTTTTCCAAAAAAGAACTTCTTAGAGTATTTTGACCAGGTCTCGAGACCGATTTTCAATCCCAACTTGTAAAAATACACATTGCATGAACCCTTTATTGCCTGCAAAAGGTCAATATCGCCATGTCCGCCGGCCTTCCAGCAATGGATTGTTTTTCGGCCCAGTTTAAAATAGCCGGGACAAAAAGACTTCCAGCGTGGAGTAATAATTCCTTCCTGCAGGGCAGCAAGAACAGCCACAAGTTTATAGGTAGAACCTGGCGGATAACGACTCTGGATCACTCTGTTATATAGGGGATGCGAAGTATCACTTTGAAGTTTTGTCCACACCTTAGATGATATTTTTCCAGTCATGATCCGGGGATCATAATCCGGTTTGGAGACAAATGCCAGCACGCCCCCGGTGCGAATATCAAGGGCAACAATAGCACCACGTTTATCCACCATCAGAGATTCAGCGAATTGCTGAAACTTGTAATCCAGCGTCAGATACAGATCCATACCCGGTTTGGCATTGATATTTCGATCTGCACCAAACAGACCCAGATCCCTTCCTTCTGCATCGACCTGCACAAATTGCATTCCTTTGGCGCCACGTAAACCGGCATCATATGTATACTCCAGACCAGATTTTCCTATTACTTCACCCGGATCGAATTCATGTCTCTTTTCAGCCTCCTGCGGCGTTACTTCCCCGACATATCCAAAAATATGCGGTGAGTATACACCGGGTGGATAAAATCGCTTTCCTTCTACCTCAAGCAGAACACCGGGTAATTCAAGCCTGTTTTCTTCAAGTTGCACAACTGTCGTATATTTAAGATCTTTTTTAATAATTACCGGTCGGAATGAATTTCTGCCACGAATTTTTTTACGGATAAAATCCGGTTCTTCATTTATGATTTTGGCGAGGAATTGAATGGTTTTCCCGGTAATGGTTCTTGGAATAACCGAGATAAAAAATGAAGGACGATTATCAACGATTATCTGTCCGTTAACATCACGAATAACACCGCGCGGTGGGTATTGTGTGAGCTGGCGTACACTATTTCGAAGTGAAATTTCATAGTATTTATCGGCACCTGATACCTGAATTTGAAAAAATCCATAGAACAGGGCAAAAAATAAAAAAACAACCAATATGATAGCAATTGTCCTGCGCTGATTGAGTTTGCTTCTGGTGAATTCAATCATACTTTATCACTACTCGATCTGATCTCTGAAAAAAACGGATAATAAAATAGCAATCAGAAACGTATAAAGGGTATTGGGAAATACTCTGGTCGCTACCAGATATAAATAGCTGATATCAGTCTGTAATTGATATATCAGGAAGAACAGGCTGGTTTGTATCAGTATCAAAATAATAACTGCCAGAATACGTATATTATATGCCAGTTTTAATTGACGAACCTGTCCGGCTAAAAACCCGGTAATAGTGTCAGCAAAAGCTGAAATACCAACGGGATGCGGACTGAATGAGTCCTGTAACGCACCTAATATGAAACCGGCTATGATGCCCTGTGTTGTACCATAGCGAAGTCCGATAAAGATGACAACAAGAATAATCAGATCCGGTCTCCAGGCACCTATTTCAATCATGGGTATAAAACTGATTTGTAAAGTCAGAGCCACGATACTAACCATGGCCGTGCGGAAAAACTGGTATCCGGTTTCACTGGTCATGATTTTGAGCTAATTTTGTGATTTGAACCTCTTCGAGTTTTTGAAAGTCAACAGCGGGAAAGATAAATATTTCCTGAAACATATCGTCGGTATCTTTTGATACCTTTGTAACTACACCGATTTTTATATCAGGAGGATAAATCCGGCTAAATCCGGATGTTATAATAACATCCCCCGGCAATACCTCTATTGTTTTGGCGATAAAACGCAATTTTAATCCGGCGCCACCATCCCAGGAAATAATCCCTTGTTCCCTGCTTCTCTGTATCCGGGCACTTACCCTGGCATTGCGGTCAAACAAAATCTGACAAACTGCATAATCTTCCTCGACAATTGCTATTTTCCCAACCAGACCATCTGCGGTAAGCACAGCATCATCCTGCTGTATACCACGGCTGGCGCCTTCATTTATAATGAGTCCGTTAAAAACACTATGCGGATTCTGACCGATCACTTCAGCAGCAATTAAATCGAAAGTTGATTTTTCTTTAAACCCAAGTAGTTTACGCAGACGTAAATTCTCGAGCAAAGCATCTTCGAGTTGTGTATTCTGCAACGAAAGAGCCGCATTTTCCTGTCTTAACTGGCTGATTTCCTCTTCAAGACGAAAATACGAACCAAATCTATAAAATACACCACCGAAAGAACCTACTGCTTTATACGCGACATTGCGAAAAGGACCTGCCGGATCATGATCGGTTACTACGATCAATAGCAGAGATAGAAGGAGACATAATACAAATATGATTGCATCGCGGAGTTCTA
>CAYULK010000151.1:0-7984 GCA_964445625.1 uncultured Calditrichota bacterium | reverse complement strand
TATCATATGATCCTTATTTTACCAGCAACATTTTCTTTGTCAGCACACCCTCCTGAGAGCGCAGGCGGTAAAAATACACACCGGATGGCACACGCAGTCCGGCAGCGTTGCGACTATTCCATACAACTTCATGAACACCCGCAGATGTTACTTCATCAATAATTGTCACAACCTTTCTGCCCAGGATATCAAATATGGTTAAGTCAACCTGGCCACTCCGGCTCAGGGAAAAGCGAATTTTTGTCGCTGGGTTAAACGGATTAGGATAATTCTGATCCAGTTCAAAAGTTCGGGCAATAGTCTCTTCTGTTTCATTGATGGATGCAGCCGGGCCCATACCAACAATTTCTGCACTCAGCAGAAGATTATAAGGTGTACCAAAAGCGACACCCATAGTTCTCCAGTCTTTAGCCGCACTATATAAGAATGAAGGATTATTGACCTGATCGATTCCTCCATCATCGAAGAGCACCTTTATATTGTCAGTCAGTACGGAATTTTGCAATACAAGATAAAACACCTGATCTTCAGTTACCGAAACACCGGCATCCAGCAAATTGATATAATTTTTTGTACCCGGGTCAAACAGAGCTAAGGGATGTGCGACAGTATTTCCTATTTGTGCTCCAGGTACGCCTCCACTATCACTATGGACAGATACTTCGAGGTTTCCCTCACCGTCGATTACCGGATGAACATCGGCATGATTGATAACCAATGAAAGGAAGGCGCTTGTAAGTTGCCCCGCGTGTGGAGCATTAAAGCGCACAGCCAGTTTATAGTAACCATTATACTCATAATACGGGCCCGGTTCAGCACTAAAATACTCATGTATGGTTCGTGTGATCGACTGATCTCCTGAGACTTTTGAGACCACGGCCTTCAGCAGATCAAGTTTCCCATCGCCCCAGGTGTTATTGGCGCTGCCACCGGTCTCGCTATCTTTTATGGCAGTATTTGCCATCAACGTCTTTAATTGACCTGCGGTAAGTGTCGGATCAATATTAAATAAAACAGCAACGGCGCCCACAATATGTGGTGTGGCCATACTTGTGCCCTGTGACAGGATGTGGATCCCATCCGGGTTTAGGATAGTACCGGAGCTATCGGAGTCTATGGAATAAGCCGCAACAATTCCTTTACCCGGCGCAGTAATTTCCGGCTTCATTCGCCCATCACGGGTTGGACCGCGGCTACTAAAATTTGCTATCTGCCCCACTGCATCGCCATCCGTATACAGATATTGGCTTCCATCGTATGCCGGCCATGATGTTTTTGTGACATAGGCACCTACTGTGATAGCCTCAGTTGCCGTACCCGGCATAGCAATAGTTTGATTTACATCACCGTTGAGTAATATAGCCTCTTCTCCACCAAGATCAGATCTTGCCAGCCAGCCATCGAAATTCAGGTCACCACCGGCACTTTTAAGTTCCAGCGTCCAGGTTCCGGACCTGGGAGGTTTGTTGGCCGACCCATCATAAACCCTTAGATAAATATTTTGTTTAGTCCCGTCAACCCGTCTGTTTATCAGGTGTATTCTACCATCTGTATCATCCGGGCCAATACCATCCTGATTGTATCCTTTTTCAAAAATTATTCCTGCTGGTGATGTCACTTTTGCATTCACCGACACATTCTCATCATACCACAAATCGAAAATAAATTCATCATTGTTAGAACCATCATTTGGTGTGTAGGATGCAGGTACGTTAATCTGAAAACTGGCATTACCTGCTGAAGCAACTGATCCGCCAATGTGGATTTTTGTGCCGCCTTCATTGCCTGCCGCAACGACTACAGCCTGACCGGGTTTGCTATTGAATAAATCTATGACTTCTTCGTAGGCTTCCGTGCCGTCATGAGGACCTGTATGACCGCCAAGACTCAAATTGACAACAACCGGCTTACCGAGCGCATTACCTTTATTTTCAGCATATGTCATTCCATCAATGATATGGTCCTCCGAAAAACTGCCATTACCGCCTTTGACAACAATTATGTCAGCCTGTGGCGCAATTCCAGGAAATTTAACCCCGGATCCGGCTGCCGTTCCCGCCACGTGCGTTCCGTGTCCGTTGGTATCTTTCTGCCGGACAAACCCGGCAGGACTACTATCAATCTCATCATTGATTTGTGATTGTGTATACTCGACACCATAATTAAATCCGGATGGATTGTTTTCTCCCGAAACAGGTGTGATGGTTTGATCCCAGATAAACAATATTCGGCTGAGAGTAGTGTCCCCGGGATTCTTAAAGTCAATGTGATTATAATCTATACCGGAGTCGAATATTACTACAATAACGTCAGCACCGGTATAAGCCGTATTATTATAAAATCCGTTATGTACCAAAGATGCACCGGTGGCCGGAGTACTTACATTCATTTTCGGGTATGATAATGACGGGGCATCAATATATGATACGGAACTTAACCGGGATAACATGTCGATCTCGTCGAGTGTCGCTTTAGCGGTTACAAATCCCGGGTATTTAGAATTAAATGATATATTTGTCGCTTCCAGTTCAGCGATATCATTAGTTTGGATTATTACCCCATACTTTAATGTTCCGGATTCATCAATATAAACTTCCGGAGAGACAGCATTGCTTTCCCGGAAGACAGATAACGAACTGTTCTCCGCAATGAGTGCTTTGAATTTAGGATGCATTTTTTCAATATTCAATTCGCCAATCGGAGCATTTCCCATATGGCTTAATTGAATAATCAGAACAATTGAAAAAAGATAGTACTTCAGATTCCGAGACCGCATATAAGACCTCCCTTACTTTAGATATGTTTTTGAACTATTTTCAATTGAGGAAACTGATGGTAATGCCGCTACTTTGCGGATTTCCTGAGGTGATAGTTTCGCAGTGATAATATTACCGCTTATTGAATTGATAAAAATACCGGCATGCTCCAATTCTGCCGGATTATCTGACCTGATAATGACACCATATAATTTAGTACCATCCTCTTTAACAAGCACATTATAATTTTTGTCGGGAATATCTTCAGCACTAAGAAGTTGCTGAAGCGCGGGATCAAGTTTTGATTTTTCCGCCCGGGTTAGATTTGCCCCGGAAGAACAAGTAAAAATAAAACCTGATATTAAAAATAGTGATACTAAGATTTCTTTCATGTCATACTCCGGATGATACTTTTACGTTAAGAACTTTGAGTCTTTTATCGCAAAGATGCAACGATATTTATGGCACGCTGATTACCCCCCGTAATACGGGGTCTCACGACACGTAAAACGGGTGTTAATTTGTGTAATCCGTGGATAAAAGTTTTTAGGCACTTTAGCTCACTTTTAACTTTAGTCAGCGCTGTTTACAGAGATATGAATTATTCATGTAATTATCTCTGTGAGATCTGCTGGTTCATTAATAAATCAGATTAAGACCTTAAATAAGAAATTTTATAAAACTTATCAATATAAAAGATAATTTGATGTGTTATTTATCACACCGGCAAATTAGCGCATGACAATTATCTTCCTATGGTCTGACTGATTCTCATATTGAAACCTGAGAAAATAGCTGCCTGAAGCCACATCATTTCCCAGTTCATTCTTCCCATCCCATTGTAAAAATCCTGCCGGACCGGATTTGTGTCCTTTAAACAGCACTGCTACTTTTCGTCCCAGGATATCATAGATGGTTACATTTAAATTGCCCGGTTGTGAAATCGTATATAAAATTGTAAAAACCAAATTACCAGGTGTCGGAAACGGTGATGGTCCTGACTGATCAATGGAAAAAGAAAGAGGTTGGTCATTTTTGGAATCAGGTTTCAAATGAAGTGGTACCGCATAGGTAATATCCATCATCCATGTTCCTGTCAGCTCCTGACCATCGGCCTTAAATTGTGAGAGATCTGTATAATTTGCATCTGCCGGACTTTTCATATATGAGGAAATCCCGTTATAGGATTGAGAAGCATATCCGGCATTGCCCCCTTCAACATATTCCAGTCCAATATCAAAAGAATCGCCCACATTTTTAATTATATCCAGAGTTTGTACATCTACTTCATACCAGCCGTTGGATAAAACACCTTTAATTGTCAGTTTTTCATATTCAGAGATACGCCCCAGATCCAGAGGGTCATGGTATATATAAAGATTGGCAACTTTTGAACCTGCCGCCTTATAGAACCGTATTGAGCTAAGAATACAACTATCATATGGAACGAGAAATTGATTTGCAATAATATCTTGGTCAATTGCAATTTTCAGGTCCGGCTCATCCTGGGTAATATCATACGAGGCAATATGATATGTTTGGCCCGCCTGAATCTGGATTGATAAAAATCCCTGATTATTGGTTGGATTAATGGCCATCACCTGTTCTAAAGGCCATATGTCACCAAAATCCGGATCGATCAATTTACCTCCACTAATCGTTTCCAGTAATATTTCATCCGGATCGTTAAATTTGTTAATCTTAAAAACGGTTCCTGCCGGATAGTCTTCCACATTTATTATCAGATGACTTCCGTTCTTAATAGTAAACAGATTTAAGGCAAATGCGTTCTGTTTGACTGCAATCTGGGCCGGAAAACTATTAATTTTTTCAACTGCCCTGGCTTTCAGATTAACCAATTCCGGTAATGTAAATCCATACATTGGATTGACATCTGTATCATTTATTGTAATGGCGATCAGAAATTCCGTGACAACGTCATCAATTTCTTTAGCAATTCCTGATATACCGAGAGCATTGTCAATACTCGCAATTCCGTTTAGTTCACTCCGGGCAATCGAACGGATAAAATCTTTGCCATACTTTTCATAAAGATAATATGTCCACAGTGCTGTTTTAGCATAGTGTTTAAGCGCTTCGTTTATATCCGATTCCCACTGTGTCATTCCCAGATTTGAATTTAACAGGTACGGGGAAGGATCCCGCAATCCATAGCCGCAAAAATATGATGAGAGTTCTGAAAGTCCTTCATTTAAGAAAGTTTCTTCATTTTGATCATAATTAAATTGAACCAGATGCTGATACTCATGACTCACGGTTGCAAGCACCTGTTCATAGCGGTAAATCTGATTATGATAAATACCGGGCGATGAATCAATGTACAACAGATCTCTTTCATTTGAACCGCTGACGATCCCGCTCCCTAAACGGATTCCGTTAATAAATTGGTCAAGAGGGTTAAAATATCCGGCAATAAATCCTTCACCTTCCTGCCAGCCATCAATTATATCCGTTATGAGAAATTCTGAAATGCCATCTTGGTCAATATCGGGTGGTGAGCCGAAGTTTTCATGAATAATCTGTAATATTCCCTTTCCGGGATCGATACTGGAATCCGGGGTTTTACTGATTAAGTTTTCGAGGATACGGTTTACAACTTCTGTATTCACATGTCCGTTTTCCAATTCGCTATTTTCCACCCAAATCCGGACATTGCTTATAGCCACCATTAATATGGCATCAATATCCTCGTATTTCTCTGTTTCAAAATTATAGGTATAGAATTTTTCTGTGGATCCAACGCTAACTTTTCTTTTTAAAAAATGCCGCGCCGCGTTTTGGAGATCTGCAGTTCGTGCCGCCAGCGAGGAGAGATTCTTTTCAGTGAGGTTTAATTGCGATGTACCTGATATTCCTTTGTTTGATCGCAAGTTGGTACCAAAGGCAAGTGTACAAAAAATTAAGGATAATAGTAAAATCAGATATCGGATCCGGAGCCTCATACCACAATATTAGGAAATTCGCTTTTTAATTTATCATAATCACCCGAGGAGAGATCGACAAATTCCAATCCGATAAGGTATTGACCGTCTACAATTTCTTTTACATTTCGCACAGTGGCATCTGCTTTAATTAACTCTTCCGATAAGGCAATAGTAAGTTCAACTTTTGAATCCAATTCAAAGGAACGGCGGTTTTCGATGGAAACTCCGGAACGGCTGATATCCTTGGTTTTTGCCATTCCTTCATCACAAATATTTCCTTCTTTGTCAAACAGACTGTACGATATAAACTGGTCTGATTCAAGTCGCGTAGATTTCCGGTTTTGGACTGACATAATTTCCTCCTAATTTGATTCTGTTTTTTCCAGAAGGCTTTTGACTTCCGGGCTGCACTCCAGGTTTTCCAATTTCATTTTTTTCATTTCTGAAATAATCAACGAAATATGATTTTCCACATCCTGTGCCCGGTTCAGATATAAATATTGATTGTCTTTATAACGACAAATTCCACCTTCAAAATAGCCTCTGCCGTATTTAATATCAATTCCGCGTTCCTTCAGAATATTCCGAAGCTCATCAATTACAAAATCATTATTCATTATTACTATTTATATATAAAAGTCTTTATAAATTTCAACAAAAAAGAAACTCCATGCCTGCGGCGGACAGGTAAAAGTTCAATGTCACAGGTATTTTTTCATTCCCTTTCGTGAAAGATTGTCTACCACTTCTTTCACGCTCTGCGATTCATCCTTGCGACAAATCAGAATCGCATCACCCGTATCCACCACGATTAAATCATGAACATCCACAGCCGCAATTATCTTGTCTTTTGAATATAGATAATTATTCTGAGAATTAATATTTATACTACCCTTTGCATGTATTACATTCCGGTTTTTATCCTTGGGTGAAATATTGTATATAGCTTCCCATGAACCCAAATCATTCCATTCGAAATCCGCTTTTACCACGCAAACGCTTTTAGCGGCTTCCATAACACCATAATCAATCGAGATTGCCTTCGTTCTGGCATAAACATCGGATAATATTCTTTTAAAAGTAGTCTTATGCACTGCTTTTTCTATCTTAAATAAATCTTCACGTAATTCAGGCAGATGTTCATCAATTTCGTTTAATATAGAATCGGTCCGCCATATAAACATGCCGCTATTCCAAACAAAATCACCACTCTTCAAGAATCTCTCCGCGGTATCTAGATTCGGCTTTTCGGCAAAAGTCTTGACCTTAAAGATTTTCCTTTCACCTTTGGAGTAGAGTTTCTTTCCCAATTGGATATAACCATAACCTGTTTCCGGATAGGTTGGATTGATACCGATGGTTAATAAGCAACCGGATTCTGTAACATAGCGGACAGCTAATTTTACAGTATTCTGAAAATTTCTTTTCTCAGAAATCAAATGATCTGCCGGTAGAACAACCATCGGCTCTTTAATGTCACCATTTGCGGAGATTAATGCAGCTGCAAGGCCTACGCAGGGTGCAGTATTTCGACCAACAGGTTCAGCAATTATATTTTTGGCTGGTATTTCCGGCAATTCATTCTCAATTGCCTTTTTAAGGTTTTTTCCTGTGATAACCAGGATACGGGTCGCATCGGTTAGATTCTTAATCCGCTCATAAGTCAATCTGAGCATGGTTTTTGAACCAACAATACTTAGCAGTTGTTTTGGATTTGCTCTGCGACTCATGGGCCAGAAACGTGTGCCCATACCACCAGCCATTAGTACGATGTACAAATTGCTTTATTCCTTTTCTTTTAGCGCAGCGAGATTGTCCTTGGCATACTGATTATCAGGTTCTACATCTATCGCCGTTTGAAATACCCGGCGTGCGTTTTCATATTCCTCCAACACCATGTAAGTTTCACCAAGATTATTTAATGCGATTGCATAACGCTGCTTTAAAGATATGGCTTTTAGAAATAGTTTTATAGCATCCGTGTTTCGTCCGGCCACTTTGTATATATAGCCCAAATTATTAAGAGCTTCCGGATAATCATTATTCAGTTCAATCGCTTTATTCAGATGATAATAGGCGCTGTCAACATTATCGGCATAATAATAAGCAACACCGATGTTGTTGTGACCTTCGGCATAACTGGAATCAATTTGGAGAATTTTCTGATAATATTTTACCTTTTTATCAACATCATCCAACTTCTCCGCCTCTTCCGTCAACTCAAATACCTCCCGTAGCAGTTCGCCATTCATAATTTTTTGCGTTTTCTTATGATTCAATTTC
>CAYULK010000150.1:0-8010 GCA_964445625.1 uncultured Calditrichota bacterium | reverse complement strand
ATACTTTTAGCTTTATAATTTTTTTCATCTACTTCCAGAAACACGCCATTAAAACGTGCTGCTCCCTGTGCAATTTTGAAATAATGTGGTGTCTGATATCTGAAGCGATTAATAGCCACATTTTTATCCATCCCGATAACACCGTCACCGGGTCCGGTCATACCGACATCGGTGATATATGCTGTTCCACCGGGTAGAATACGGTTATCGGCTGTCTGGACATGAGTATGCGTGCCAATAATTGCCGACACCCGGCCATCGAGATGCCAGGCAAGTGCTTGTTTCTCTGCGGTTGACTCGGCATGGAAATCGACAATGCATAACTGCATGTTTTTACTGCTTTGATTTAAAATATCATCGGCTGTACGGAAGGGACAATCAATTGGATTCATAAAACCCCTGCCCTGCAGATTTAAAATCGTAAGCAGATGATTGTTTTTCAACTTGAATTGCAACATTCCCGTACCGGGGTTAATTGCAGGATAGTTATGGGGTCTGAGAAGAATTTTTGTATTTTCAAATATATTTGTGTCGGCTTTTCCGTCCCATATATGATTACCGGATGTTACCGCACCGACATCCGAGTTTTCCAGACGTTGCAGAAGTTGCTTATTCAAACCTCTGCCATTTTTAATATTCTCACCATTTACAACAATAAATTCTGCGCCATAATCATTACGCATACGCGGTAATAGATCGAGAGCAAGATCAAGGCCCTGCTCTCCGACAATATCTCCGATAAACAGAATTTTAATCATTTAAGCGTATTCTATTCCTCTGAATTCTCTGATGACTACTACTTTTATCTGCCCCGGATATTCAGTCTCGCTCTCTATTTTTTCTGCTATATCCTGGGCCAATTGTGCCAGTTTTGTATCTTCCACTTTTTCAGGAGAAACAATCACTCTGATCTCTTTTCCTGCTTGAATAGCATATGCTTTTTCAACGCCGTCAAAAGAAAGTGCAATATTTTCCATATCCTGTAATCTATTAACAAAATTTTCAATTGCTTCTCTTCGCGCACCGGGACGTGAAATACTCATTTCATTCGCAGTTTGCACCAGAACCGCAATAGGTGAAGTTGGTTCTACTTCACCATGATGGGCAGCAATCGCATTTAAGACTAATTGATTTTCGTTATATTTTTTTACCAGATCAAATCCGATTTGTGCATGGCTTGCATCACCGACTCTCTCAACTGCCCGGCCAATATCGTGCAGAATACCCGCGCGTTTCGCCTGATTGACATCTAATCCCATTTCTGCGGCCATTATCCCGGCAATTATGGCAACTTCTTTGGAATGTTGCAACACATTCTGGCCAAATGTTATCCGGTAACGCAGTTTTCCTAGTAAATATGCCAGTTCATGATGCACACCATGAATACCACAATCAAGTAACGCCTGATCGCCGGTTTCCTGCAGGTACTCATCCATTTCTTTGGTTACTTTCTCATGCATATCCTCAATACGACCCGGGTGAATTCGTCCATCAGCGACCAGCTTTTCCATTACAATTCTGGCAATTTCACGACGCAGTGGATCAAAACCACTTAGAATTATTGATCCGGGTGTATCATCAACGATAACATCCACACCGGTTGTTATTTCAATTGCGCGTATATTGCGTCCTTCACGCCCTATGATACGGCCTTTCATATCATCTGAAGGCAGGGAGACGGTTGCTACGGTTGACTCTATGGCCATATTTATTCCGGATTGTTGTATCGCTGAAATGACTATGTTCTGCGCACGTTTGTTCGCCTCGTTCTTTGCTTCCTCAGCGATATTACTTATCATTTTTGTGGCTGATTCTTTTGCGGCCTCGATAAGATTATCCATAAGTATTTTTTTGGCTGCATCGGAACTGAGTCCGGCAATTTTCTCCAGCATTTGATTTTGTTCATTGATTAGTTTACTTAACCGTTCCTGCTTTAACTCCAGACTTTTTTCCTGGTTTTTTATTTCACTTTCAAGCTGCTCTATTTCACTTTCTTTCTTGGAAATAAAATCTGCTTTACGGTCAATATTAGTATCTTTTACATTCAGTTCCTGCTCTTGTTTTTGCAGCGAGATGCGCTTATTACGGAATTCATCCTCTAGTTTTTGTTTCAGATTAAAATATTCTTCATTTGCCTCAAGTATTTTTTCTTTCTTCAGGGTCTCACTTTCAATCTCCGCATTCTTAATTATTCCCTGAGCTTTTTTGGTCAGATTTGCCAGAGAATTTTTACCAAAAAATGAATTTGCAAACCACCCGAGCAATAAACTGAAAACCGCAATAACAACCACAATAGTAATAACTCCGAATGTCATTTCCCCTCCTGGATCGTCATGACTTTGATAAATAAAAATGCCCTGTATTCTTACGTGGGTTATTTTTCGAACCGTGATAAAATATAATGGGTACCCTCCTGAATGGGTCACGTTTCCCCTCTAGGGGGCCTGCATTTGCCACCCAGAGCCGGGTTCCCTAATTAATGATGTTGGTTCTTAAATAAGCACCACGTAAGAATACAGGGCAGTGCTAAAATGTCATATACAACTAAAGGTCCAAGGCTTCTTCCAAAGAACGATTTAATTTCCGGGATTCCTCATCCAGTTGTTCGACTAATCTGTCCCGGTATTTTTTACTCTCAAACAATTCTTCAACAATATTCAATGTGGCAAGAATTGCTATCTTTAAATTTGAATTAATTGCTTGCGACCTGTCTATTTCACGCATTTTTTGATCAACATATCCGGCTATTTCGATTATCTGTTCACGATGATTATCATCCGCTTTCAACACATATTCCGCACCAAATATGTTTACTCTAAGTTGACTAGAGGACATTATTTTCATTCCTTAAGACTCAACACCCTCGTTAAGGCTTTTTACCTTAGCGAGTACCTTTCTTAATCGAGAAGATATCACCTGATGTTTTTCGCGTAATGCATTATTTTCAGATTTAAGGCGTTCTATCTCCCCAGATAGTGTTTCATTATTTTTATGTGCATTGTTTTCAATTTTTTCACGTAATTCGCTGATCTGTCTATGTGAATTTTTATTTTCCAGCTTTAATTTTAGAATCTGGTCAACAGCTTCTTTGATCAGACCCTGCAGCTTATCAAACTGGCGAATTTGCATGACTACTCTTCTCTCAAAGTGGCTGGATATTTCTTTATAATATGGCCAATAATCTTTTCAAACAGCGCATTTACCTCTTTATCCTGTAAAGTCCGGTCGGGTGATTGAAAACGCAACCGAAAGGCAATACTCTTTTTATCTCCACCCTGTTTTTCACCCGCATACAGATCAAATATCCCAACATCAGTAATCAGCGGTTGTCCGGCTTTGTAAATAGAATCTTCCAGATCACCTGAAAGTACTTCATTATCTACAATAAACGAAACATCTTTTTCAATAAACGGATACTTCGAGAATTGTTTAAAAAACCTGCGCTGTGCTCCGGCCGATTTCAATTCTTCTACTGAGAATTCAAATCCAAAGACAGGAACAGTGACATCGAATTTTTCGCATACAGAGCGATTGATTTTTCCAAAATGCCCGATAATCCTGTCATTAACCTTAAAACCGACAACCTGATCCGAGTCAAAATAGTTATTCTTATCATATAAAATAAAATCAATATTGTCAAGCAATATTTTGTCAGAAAACGATTCAATAATACCTTTAAGGTCAAAATAATCAACAGGTAATGACTTTGTGTCCCAGGAAGATTCATGACGCATCCCGCAGAGTATTCCGGCGATTTTATAAGGCTGCAAACCAATTTCTACATCATCGTCTGCAATAAATACCCTTCCCAGCTCAAAGAACCGCAAATCGGTCATACTGCGGTTGATATTATATGCCGCAACTTTAAGCAGACCCGGTACCAATGATGAGCGCATCACATTCATGTCATCACTTATAGGATTCATAATTTTTATTTTTGGCAGGTCATCGATATCAGACGTTTCGCGGGACGATACCATGCTGTTGGTTATTACTTCCGTTAACCCCAGTTCGCGTAACTGTCTGTTCAGAAAATCATAGAACAAATCATCAAAATTCACCTGGGTATCATATTCAATACTGGTATTTTCTTTTACCGGAATGGTGTCAAAAGTAATCAATCGGGCTACTTCTTCAATCAGGTCTACTTCACGTTCCAGGTCCGGCCGGAACGTAGGTATGATGGCTTGCTCTTTATCGTATTCTATTTCCAACCTGGAAAATACATTGGCAATCTCATTTTCACTCAAGCTCGTGCCCAATAACATATTTACCCTGGCCGGTCGAACTTTTACTATTGATTTTTTAATTACAGCCGGATATATGTCAATAATTCCTCTCAGGACCTTTCCACCCGCCAGGTCGGCTATCATCCCGGCTGCGCGATCTATGGCCCGAATCACCCCGTTGGGATCAGTAACACGTTCAAACCGTTGGGATGCCTCTGTTGATAAACCCATTATTTTTGCTGAAGCACCGATATATCCAGGATTAAAATATGCACTTTCAAGCAGAATATCTTTGGTTTTCTCAGATACTTCGGAATTGAGCCCGCCCATTATGCCGCCAATAGCAACCATTTTATCACTGTCACAGATCATGACTGTATTTTCCGGTAAGACCCGCTCTTTCTCATCCAGAGTTACAAATTTTTCCCCGGGTTTTGATGTCCTGACTATTATTTTATTACCGGAAATATTTCCAAGATCGAACGCATGCAATGGCTGCCCCAGTTCAAGCAGAACAAAATTTGTAATATCGACAATATTGTTTATTGGTCGTACACCGGATTTTTCCAGCCTTTTTGCCAGCCATTCCGGACTCTTACCAATTTTAACGTCTTTGATAACTCTGGCTGCATAGCGTGGACATCCTGCAGGATCTTCAATTTTAACATCAATCACTTCATTGCATGGTGGATTTGATTCACTGAAGTCACTTTTTATATAACGATAATCAAGTTCTGCGATAGCTGCCACATCTCTGGCTATTCCGATCAAACTCATGGCATCCGACCGGTTTGGCGTGATGCTAAGATCGAGTATATAGTCCTGCTCCGCCTTAATACTTTCATATACATCGGTGCCGATTTGCCAATCAGCAGGTAATTCCCAGATTCCAGTCGAATGATCTGCGAGTCCGAGTTCTTCCTGAGAGCAAATCATGCCAACCGATTCGACACCGCGGATCTTCGCTTTTTTTATTTTAATACCATTTGGCAGGACGGTGCCTATACCGGCAAAGGGTACCTTTTGCCCTTCTGCCACATTGGGCGCACCGCAGATTACTTCGGTTATGCCCTGTGAGGTTTTTATATCACACAGCGCCAGTTTGTCTGCATTAGGATGTTTGCGAACCGCAAGGACCTCTGCGACCTCAATACCCGCAAATTTTGGCAGAGTTGAAATAATTTCTTCCACCTCGATGCCGGCCATGGTGAGTTTCTCTGCCAGCTCCTCAGGTGAGAAATTTATATCAACATATTCTTTTAGCCAATTGTAAGATATTTTCATTTAAATAATCTCGTTTCCATAGTGCTTTGTTTCATAAAAAAGAGACAAAGTTTTAAAATTGTGCTAAAAATCGCATGTCATTTTCAAAAAACATACGTATATCATTAATCCCATACTTTAACATAGCAATTCTGTCTATACCCATACCAAAGGCATAACCGGTATATTTTTCCGAATCGAGACCAACCGCATCAAACACATTCGGATCCACCATTCCCGCACCGGAAATTTCCACCCAACCGGTATTTTTACAGACGCGGCATCCGTTCCCATGACAGAAAACGCATAGAAAATCATATTCCGCACTTGGCTCGGTAAAAGGGAAAAAACTGGGCCGGAACCGTACTTTAATATCCACATCAAACATTTTATGGGCAAATGCGGTAATAACACCCTTCAGATCACCGAAATTTATGCCCTCATCGACCACCAGACCCTCTACCTGGTGAAAGAAAGGTGAATGACTGGCATCGGGTGTATCACGGCGGTAGACCCTGCCTGGCGCAATAATCCGGATCGGGGGTTTTGTTTTTTCCATAACCCTGATCTGTACCGGTGAAGTATGTGTTCTCAATACAATATCTTCTGTGATATAAAGCGTATCCTGCATATCACGGGCCGGGTGATTTTTCGGTATATTAAGTGCTTCAAAATTATAATGATCTGTTTCAATTTCCGGGCCGTCTTCCACCCAGAATCCCATAGACCCAAAAATACTTTTTATTTCATCAAGGGTAGATGTGAGTGGATGTTTTCTGCCATAATTCGGTTTACGGCCGGGTAATGTCAGGTCAATGGTAGTATCAGATTTATCTTTTGCCGTAAATGAATTCTGTGCCTGATTAAATTGTGTAAACATTTCCTGCTTGAGTATATTAAGCGCTTTCCCTACCTCAGGCCGGATATCCGCTTCCACATCCTTTAATCCGGCGAATAATCCTCCCACCAGACCCTTACGGCTTAAATATTTATTGCGGATGGCTTCAAGATCATTACTTGATTTGATACTTGAAAGATCATTATTAAATGATATTCTTGTTTCCTCAATCTGCTTAAGCATTTTCTATCCTGTGGTATAATGAAAAAAAAGGAAGCACGGTCCGGGCGTACTTCCCCTATAAACAACTGAAAATATTATAATTATTAAGCAGTAACTTCTTTTACCAGTTTTTCAAATGCTTCCGGATTACGTACCGCAAGATCTGCGAGAATCTTACGATCTATTTCAACATTATTTTCTGCGAGTTTATGTATAAAAACGGAATAAGATACTCCAAACTGGCGGCAGGCAGCATTAATTCTTGCGATCCAGAGACGGCGGAAAGTTCTTTTCCTGTTTTTTCTATCGCGGTATGCATACTGCAGTGATTTTTCAACCTGGTCTTTTGCGGTTTTATAAAGACGGCTTTTTCCGAGTCGGTATCCCTTGGCTGCAGACAGAATTTTCTTTCGTCTGCGCTTGGCCGCCACATTGTTTGTTGCTCTAGGCATAACTTTATATCTCCTTTATATCTTGCATTCTTTTAACTCAATATCATCTGATGTACTCGTGGCGAATCTGCCTTTGACACCTGGCTTTCTTTGCGCAATTTTCTTTTTCGCTTGGTTGATTTTTTAGCCAGGATGTGACTGAAATGGGAACTATGACGTTTAATTTTCCCGCTGCCAGTCACTCTGAAACGCTTTGACGCGCCCCGGTTTGATTTCATTTTGGGCATGTTATCATCCTTCCGGTTACTATTTTAATACCATCGTCATTGTTAAACTTCGACCTTCAAACTTTTTTTCACTCTCAACTTTTGCAATATCCTCGAGAGTTTTTACAACTTTATCCAGCAATTTTTCCCCGAATTCTTTATATGCCAGCTCACGGCCTCTGAACTGAACTGTGAACTTAACTTTATTTTTTTGTTCCAGAAAATTTCGTGCATGCTTTACTTTGTACTCAAAATCATGTTCCTCAGTCCTTGGGCGCATGCGAATTTCTTTTACTATAATTACATGTTGCTTCTTTTTACCTTCTTTTTCTTTTTTACTGATTTCGTATTTATATTTACCATAATCAAGTATTTTGCACACTGGCGGCTTAGCATCAGGTGCAACTTCAACCAGATCCAATCCTTCCTCTTCAGCAATACTCAGACCCTTTTCCAGTGGGACAATTCCTATTTGCTCATTAGTTGAACTAATTAAACGAATCTCGCTTGCCCGTATTAGTTGATTAATCCGTATCTTATCTACTTTAATGGCATTCTCCTCATTCTGATGATTCTTCTATTAATTTTGAGTCATTTTCAGATTTGATCTTCTTAATCAGTTCGTCCAATTCCATTACACCAAGATCACCCTTTCCTTTTTGGCGAACCGAAGGATTTCCTGAAGCGACTTCATTATCACCGATAACAAGCATGTAGGGAATTTTTTGCATTTCTGCTTCACGTATTTTAAAACCGATTTTTTCATTACGGGTGTCAATTTCTGTCCGCAGATCAAATTC
>CAYULK010000149.1:0-8024 GCA_964445625.1 uncultured Calditrichota bacterium | reverse complement strand
AATCCCGCCATTTACCCAAACCTGATAGAAGTCTCTTGCCCCTGTTTTTTCAAAAGAAGATTCAAATTGTTTTTTATATCCCTTCCCCACCCTGGATAGTAAACTGGAAACTAAAAAAAATGCCATAATTGGAATAGTGTACAATAGTCCACCAAAGCCAAAAATAATACTGCCAAGTAAAAATGTGCCAATGGTACCGCTTAATGACAAAAATCTTAAATAATAACTAAGCACACTGATTATTAATGAGAGTAAGGTACCGGAAAAGATTTGCCCGGGAAAACCGGCCACAGGAGGATATAAATAAACATAAATGAATAAACCCGATAATAAAGGAACAGAAAGGTTGTCCGATCCACGTATCGAGAGAAGTTCTGCTGCTGTGGCAACTAAGCCTACAACAACGGATAATTGCAGAGCCTGGAAAATAGACAGATCGTTCCGGATAAATGTAGCAATTATAATCAAAATAAAAGACGACAGGAACATGGTTATGGCGCCATGAAGCGATTTCTTTTCCTTTAATAAGATAAAAAATGAATTTGCAAATCGCAGGCCGATAATTCCGGCCAGAGCATCCGGAATTATCATAAGCAAGCCGGCTGTTACAAAAATCCATTTATCGGTATCCCAGAACAATAAGGCCAGGATAAAAATGGATATCGGATAAAATACTGTTCCCAGGGAGTAATTAGTCGGATGCATACTGGTAAAATGATTGGTTCGCAGTGCCCACCAATCGATAACAAGAAAAATTACTGATAAAATCAGAATTGGAATGTTCGAGTCAAATAACAGAGTTGACAAACAAATGCCAAGGCCGACAATAATATGGATAGCTTTTCTTAAATGATGCCGCGACAAATCGAATTTGCGTTGCAGAATTTCAGATATGAATAACAAAGCCACTAACGCAAGAAATGCAATGATAGTTGCGCTTATAACAGAGGAATCTATATTGAGACTTGAATTCAATTGGCTACAATGTTTATCAATTTTTTAGGGACAATAATAACTTTTCTGATCTGTTTACCGGCCAGAAGTTTCTGGACTTTACTTTGATTCATAGCAAATTCCTTTGCTTCTGCCTGATCCATCTCAGCACTGCCCTCCACCCGATCCCGGATTTTTCCATTTATCTGAATAACCCAGGTAATCTCATCCTTTTTCAGTGCCTTTTCATCATACTCAGGCCATTTCTGGTCAAATACCGATGGTTTTTCGCCAATCATTTCCCATAATTCTTCGCAGAAGTGAGGCGCATATGGTGCCAGCAGCAATATCAGGTTTTTTATGGCAGACCTTAAAATACTGCTGTTCATCTCCGTTTCGTCAACTTCACTTGTATAGCGGTAGAGTTCATTAACCAGTTCCATGATTCGGCTGATGGCCGTATTAAAATGAAATCGCTCGAGATCCCTGGTGGCACCTTTGATTGAATTATGCATCACAGTATTTAATTTTTGTTCGGCGTTTGTCATTTTTGTGATATTCATATCTGATTTAATAATTTCAATCGTATCTTTTACAATCCGCCACACACGGTTAAAAAATTTATCAATAGCCGCAATTCCGGAATCATCCCACGGTCCGCCGTCCATAAAATCGAACCCAAACATCAGATAAGTGCGGAAGATATCACTACCATGTTTATCAAGGTAGACTTCCGGATTGATGACATTGCCGCGTGATTTTGACATGCGCATACCATCCGGGCCCTTGATAATCCCCTGGTGAACGAGGTTTTTAAAGGGTTCTTCAATAGAGATATGCCCCATATCGTATAAAGCCATGATAAAAAAGCGGGCATAAAACAAGTGCATTGTTGCGTGGTCAACACCACCAATATATTGATCGACAGGTAACCATTTTTTTACCAGGTCTGTATCCCAGGGTTTGTCAGGCAGATGACTGCCGGTATAGCGCAGAAAATACCACGAGGAATCAACAAAAGTATCCATGGTATCCACTTCGCGCCTGGCGGGTTTTCCACACTCAGGACAGGTGGTATTTACAAAATCTTCTACGGTGGCCAGGGGTGGCAGACCCTTTGGCTTAAAATCAACAATATCAGGCAGCAATAGAGGCAGATCTTTATCAGGAACAGCCACTTCACCACATGACTCACAATGAATGATCGGAATCGGTACACCCCAGTATCGTTGCCGGGAAATCAACCAGTCCCGGAATTTGAATTTGACTGCCCTTTCCCCTATGCCCTTCTCCTCCAGATCTTTTATGACGCCTTCTATACCTTCTAATGATGGCAGACCATCAAACTTTCCGGAATTAACCATTGTTCCTTCACCGGTATAAACCTGATCCTGAACATCTTCCGCATTCGTCCCGACTTGCAGAATTACTTTTTTAATTGGCAGATTAAATTTCGTAGCAAATTCAAAATCACGTTCATCATGTGCCGGAACGGCCATAATCGCTCCCGTACCATAGGTTACCAGGACATAATCGGCAATCCAGATCGGTATTTTTTCATCATTTACGGGATTAATCGCATAGGCGCCGGTAAAAACACCTGTCTTTTCACGAATTGTTGAGGTTCTTTCGATTTCACTAACTGTCGCACTGCGCAGAATATACTCATTGACTGTTTTTTTATACTCTTTTGTAACAATTTCATTAACCAGGTCATGTTCCGGTGCCAAAACCAGATAAGTTGCCCCGAACAATGTATCCGGACGTGTGGTATACACTCTTATTCTCTTTTTATCAGCGGAATCGACAGTAAAATCGATATCGGCACCTTCGCTCCGGCCAATCCAGTTTTTCTGCATCAGTTTGGTCTTCTCAGGCCAGTCGATATTATCAAGACCGGCCAGTAATTTGTCACCATAATCGGTAATTCGCAAAAACCATTGCGACATCATTTTTCTGACCACCTGGCCACCGGATCGTTCAGCGGTTCCATCAGGCAGTATCTGTTCATTGGCTAAAACGGTCTGGTCGACCGGGTCCCAGTTGACCGCTGCGCTTTTTTTGTAGGCCAGTCCATTCTTGAAAAACTGCAGGAACAACCATTGCGTCCATTTATAATAGTCCGGGTGGCTGGTATTTACTTCATGATCCCAATCATACATGGCACCTATTTCTTTTAGTTGATTGCGGATGAAGTCAACATTAGTTTTTGTCGTTTCTTTGGGGTGAATCCCGGTTTTAATTGCATAATTTTCGGCCGGCAAACCGAAAGCATCAAATCCCATGGGCTGAAATATGGAAAACCCATTCATTCTTTTAAATCTGGCCCATGTATCAACCGGTGCATAATTGAACCAGTGTCCCAGATGTAGTTTATCTGCAGAGGGATAAGGAAACATTACCAGACAATAGCAGGTATTTTCGGCTTTCTCAAGATCAATCTTGTAGGTATTATTATCTTCCCAGTATTTTTTCCACTTCAGTTGTATTTTATTAAAAGGAATTGCCATCGATGATATACTCCAAATTTCAATTTAAATTATTACCAATAAACTCAAAATATACAAACCTTTACTAATTGGATCAATATCTATGAAGTGCTGTAAATAATTATTACAAATATTTTCTCTATGTGAAAGTTATCTTTAATAAATTATTATGGACTTAAAGATGAATTCAACTTCAACCGCTATAACGCAATTGTGGCATTTGTCACCCAAATTACTATTTCCCCTGAATAAATTATGAACCATCTTTGAGATTAAACGTCTAAGCTTTAAAAATATTTGATTTCAGGATGTGATCTGTTTGCTACGATTAAGCGAATCAAAATATTATGTATTCATCATAGTGAAAGATAGATTAATAAAGTACATAATGAAATAATATACGCAGTTATATCTCAAATATGTTTAAAATTAATGAAGAAATAATATAACCCGATAATGTGTTAATGTTCGAAATGATATTTAGTCCGGATTTAGCATTAAACCGACGTTGCCAATTCCAAAAAGGGTATTTTAAATGAGTAAAATTATTCCTGTTCAACCTGGTCTTAAAATGGTCTTTAATTTGATAATTACAGGCCTGTTGGCACTAAAAGTGACCACGGCTGCAAATTTAAGCGGAAATATTTCTGATAATATTTCAAACCAACCTTTATCCGGTATTACAATCTGGCTGGAAAATACGGCTTTCTCAGGAACCACTGATACCAATGGTGACTACCTGATTGAAAATATCCCGGATGGCTTTTATACAATAATTGTGGGTGGAACCAATTACAAGCAAAAAGTGTATTATAATTTTGGCATAGGCATATATGCGGGACTTAATAATGAGCGAAAGCAAAAACTTCCATCAAAATTTCGGTTGAGTCAGAATTATCCGAATCCGTTTAATCCGGAGACGACAATTTCCTATGAAATACCAGATCACAGCCATGTTACTCTGGAAGTATTTGATTCCCTTGGCCGGCATGTAGTCACATTTTTTGATGGCCGGCAACCCCCAGGTATATATTCAGTATCGTGGAACGCCACTAATGATCAAAATCAAAAAATTGCCTCAGGCATATATTATCTTCGCATCCGGGCAGGCCAATGGCAAGAAATCTTAAAAATGACTCTGCTTGAATAATTCAACGATTAAAAGAGGAAAACTAATGCATATCTATAATCACAGGACATATGAAACAGTAATTTTCTTGATTATTATCAGCTGTTTATCCCTATTCGCTCAGCCGCAACTTGACGTACAACTTACGCCGACCGGTAATCTCCGGGGAACGATTAGACTAAGCGACCAATCAATCCATACCGGTATTTACGTATTCATTGAAGGCACATCTTATGTCGGTGTTACTGATCAGACAGGACAATATACGATCAGTGATATTCCTTATGGTACCTATGCGCTCAAGGCACAGATGGATGGCTACTCCATTGCCCAAATTGGTGATCAGAAGGTGGTAACAGCCGGTGTAACAGTTAACGTCCCCCTGCTTACACTTGATCCGGTGGTTGATGTTCATCAGATTTTCAGTACCGCTCACCAGTATTCGACTCGCGGAGATAACCAGAATTCGCTCAATTCATTTAATGAAATAATAAACAACTATTCCGGAACATCGCTGGCAACTGAGTCTGAGTACCAGGTTGCTTTTATCCACTATATACAAGATCAATTCATCCTGGCAAAAAGTGAATTTAACCTCTTAATTGAAAAATATTCCGAAAGTGATTTAATCCCATCAGCCAGATACTGGCTGGCAAGATCTTTATCAAATCTCGGTGATTTTATTGGTGCATCAAGCCAGTATAAGATGGTATTATCCCAATATCCGCAAAGTTCGCGGGCACCATCTGCTCAGTATAAGCTGGCTCAATTATATGAAAAAAAATCTACTGCGGATTCGGCTATTTCTGCTTATCAGGACTTCATATCCAATTACCCTCAGGATACCAGGGCAATCAATGCACAATATAGCATCGGATCAGTTTATCTCTCACATGACAAATATGACCTGGCGTTGACGGCATTTGAGAGTGTGGTCAATAATTATCCTTCAGATCCGGGAACATTTGCGGATGGACAATATCAGCTTGCGTTTACGCATTATAAAAAGACAAATTTTACGACAGCTATCAGTTCGTTTCAAACTTTTCTCACTGATTTTCCGGATAATGATCGTGCTGTAAATGCCCAATATTACATCGCCTACAGCTATTATTCTACAGAAGAATATAATCAGGCGATTCTGGAATTCGACAAGGTGCTTACCAAATATCCAAACAGTGACAAGGTTCTGAGCGCTCGTTTTTATAAAGCGATGTCTTATTATAATGATGATATGTTTGATCAGGCAATACCGTTTTTCCAGATAGTAATTGATAATCATAAGGGCAGCGACATGGATGTAGCAGCGCAATATTACCTGGCAGTCTGTAAGTTTGAATCAGAAACTTATACCTATATTGCGGCCAGAACAGATTTCGTTACTTTAGTCACACAGTATCCAACCAGTGATTATGCTGCAAAAGCGCAATATAAAATTTCCTGGAGTTATTATTATCTGGAGGATTATTCCAATGCCATCACAGCCTTTCAACAGGTGATCACCAATTATCCGCAAAGTAGTCAGGTATCCGGAGCATATTATTGGATCGCATTTTCGTATTACAATAAACTGACACCCGATTATCCAAATGCAATCACCAACTGGAATTACTATGCAACCACATTGGAAGCTGCAAATAAAAACGGTGGTGAAGCCTGGTACTTTATTGGCCGCAGCTACCAAAAATTAGGAACTCCGGTTGACCTTGACAATGCAGTAGCTGCCTATGATATGGTGATTAATAATTTTCCCAATTGCAAAAAATATAATGATGCCACAAACCGTAAGAACACTATACTGGGCATCTGAGATGAGAAAATCTATTTTACAATCAATATATATAACTGGGATTGTTATCTTTTTCTGGGGCTGTCAGGAAGATCCTCTTAAAATAATTACTTACTTTCCCTATAAAGATAATAGCACAGAAAGTCTCTACCCAACGATTTCCGGGGTTTACGCCGCCCTCAATCACTTAAAAGCAGAACATGCCCAAAACGTGGAACTCTTTCAGGTAGGTGAACTTACAATAAAAGATCGTCCTGTTCCGCTGGTAAGAATTAGCAGCCTTGATGTGAATAATCCAAAGCAGTATTTATTTGTTGCCGGTACCCATGGTGACGAGGCGATTGTGGTGCAGGCAATGTTATATTCGATGAATAAAATATCAGACGAGATAGCAAACCGGCAAAATAACAGCAAAGCATTTATACTGGATTTTATTCCGCTCCATAACCCCGATGGCTATGCAGAAAATGAAAGAACAAATGCAAGCGGTATTGATCTAAACCGGAATTTCCCCTATGCATCCGCATCCGGTGTATATGAATCCGAAACCAGCGCCCTGATCAGTCTTATAAATTCAGAAACGTATGATATCAGCCTATATTTTCATTCGGCAAATGAAGCTAAATACAATAATGTCATTCGTTGCCCGGTGGAATACCGGAAAAAAGGACTTTCTGTGCTGAAGACGTCCAAAGCCGCAGAAATAAATGCGCTTATTGACATCATCCTTGAGGCCACCGGAGGAATTGAATCAGAGAACATCTGGTCGATACATTCTGATCTGGTTGATGCAGGTGGAATTGCTTCCGATTGGTGTGTAAGTGGTTTTATCCAGGAACCAGCAGACGAGAATATTAAGATAATCTGTAATAATCCGCACCCTTCCCTGACACTTGAAATGACCTACCCAAAGCAGCCACTGGACAGATCCGTAATCAAGCAGGAAAAGGAAGAAATGTTTAGGATCTTTCATCATCTGATAGAACGTTTATAAAGGAAACATGCACAAATGCCAAAGACACAACGGATCATCATTTCGGTTCTGCTTTTCTTATTCGTCGCACTGGTATTTTTTAAAGTAATCTTTTTTGATTATACCCCGGCCGTTGTACTGCCGGAATCCGGATATAAGATAAATATTTCCATGAGTTGTGAGGGTCATAATGCGGGAGCGAGAGTTCGGGTGACCTTGCCGGTACAAAACGAGCGACAGGAAATTTTTAACGAACAGCCGGAATCAGCGGCATTCAATTTTTCAATCAAGAAAGAAAACAGTAACCGGATCGGTATCTGGCGAAAAGCAAAACTTACCGGCAGGCAACAATTCGGTTATCAGTTCTCAGTAAAATCTAAAGCAGCAGTTTTTGAATTGCCGGAGCGGATGGCGAGACCGCCGACAATTACTAAAGAGTATTATAAGTACCTGCAGTCAACTGATCTGATTCAGGTAGGAGCGAGTGAAATTGTGCGTTTACTTGCCGATTTAAATTTAAATAAAAACAGTGATATGATTTTTGCTGTAAAGGAAATTTTTAACTATGTGTCGACTGATATTAATAATGCCGATTTTTCAGGTAAAACAGATGCATTAACGACCTTGAAGCTAAGCAGGGCCAGCTGTAATGGCAAGAGCCGTCTTATGGTTGCATTATTCAGAACCATAGAAATTCCCTCCAGACTGGTC
>CAYULK010000148.1:0-8030 GCA_964445625.1 uncultured Calditrichota bacterium | reverse complement strand
ATACAACGTACGGCATCGCATTACCCGCAAGGCCCTTCCGGTGGTTCCGGAAAACTTGCAGTGCAAAATCTCTTACCGGTTGACGCAATTATTCAAAAAACAGGCGGTGCGGGATACGATTGTTGGGTTGATTATGAAATTCAGAATTATCCTCCGGATCCTGATGGTAAGAATTATGATTTCGAAAATGGTATGTGGCGCATTGAAGTATCACCTGCATCGGACAGACTTACAGATCATTTTCTGAATGTTATGGATGTTAATATAAATAGCAAACCCGAAGTATCACTAATCGAAAATGACCAGCTGACCGGTTTAAAAATTCTGGACAGAATGGTTTGTTTCAATAAAAGTGCAGGAGAATTAACGGGTAGTATCAGCCTAACGATACCGGGTTCAGAAGATGTTAAAGTAATTGTCTGTGACCTTGAGCCGGGTATCTGGGTAATAACTGAAAATAATAACAATATAGGTACGGAAACTGCAACCGTTCAGGGGAAGTGTATCTACTTTGTTGTTCCTCCCGGAGATTACACATTGTCAGGAGTAACAAATTCAATTGCGATGAGCAACAACGCCGGATCGAAAAATGCTCTTTTGCAAAATTTTCCAAATCCATTTAATGCTGTTACAAGGATAGATTTTACTCTTGAAAATAAAAGTGATGTAATTCTTGAAATTTATGATATTAAAGGCCGGAAAGTACAAACTCTTTTAAGCCGGACTTTGGAAAGAGGCGATCATGTCGTTTACTGGGAAGGCAAAAACAGAACAAATTCGGTTGTAACATCAGGTATGTATTTGTGCAAACTACGTTTTGGAGAACATGTATTTACAAGAAAAATTCTTTTAATTACATAGTATGATGAACTATTATAATCATTTTTATCTGATCAAATCACGCGCAGATTAACAAATAATATAGTAATCTAAGATTAAAAGGGGAATGTTGATGCTATACCCACAGACGAATGAGCATAGAACGGTACTAGATTTATCAGGGATTTGGGAAATTAGGGTTGATGAAAAAGATAGGGGTGAAGAAAATGGCTGGCTAAAGGGCTTCTCATCCCAGACTTATATTGGTGTTCCGGGGAGCTGGAATGAACAATTAGCTGAAATGGGATTAATGAATTATGTAGGAAAAATTTGGTATCAAAAGAAATTTAGCTTACCGGCATTATTTCAAGGGAAAAAAATATATCTTCGTTTTGGTTGTGCCAATTATTCGGCAAAAGTCTGGATTAACGGTCATTTTGCCGTTGAAGATCACGGGGGATATTTGCCTTTTGAGGCAGATATCTCTGATCTTGTCTCACTATCGGATGAGAATATTCTTGTTGTCAGCGTTGATAACAGGCTCTCTCATGATACAATTCCCCAGGGACTTTGTGAATCAGACTTTCTGGAATTTCAAAAGGAGCGGGAGTTGACTTTCCCAGCAACCATATTTGATTTTTTTAGCTATGGAGGAATTGAACGGCCGGTTAAATTGTCGGCCGTTTATCCATATCATATTCAGGATATATCTTTGGACACAGATATAAAGGGTGATATGGGGATAATTTATTACCAGGTATTACTCTCGGCAATTGAAACCGATATGAGTCTCATAATTGAAGTATATGATCATAATGAAAAAATTTCACAGCAGACACAGAATATTAAGAAAAATATTATAAACGGCACTTTAAACATTGAGCGCTGCAAATTATGGGATATGGACGAACCGAATTTATACGAATTAAAATTTAAACTTTTTCAGAATCAAGCAGCGGTTGATTCATTTAAGATTGAAACCGGCGTCAGAACAATCGCTGTGGAAAAAGATCGATTATTATTAAATGGTAAGCCCATATTTTTAAGGGGTTTTGGCAAGCATGAAGATTTTGCCGTCCTGGGTAAAGGTCTGTCTTATCCTCTTGCTATCAAAGATTTCCAAATGATGAAATGGATCGGTGCCAATTCATTTCGCACTGCTCATTATCCATATGCCGAAGAAATAATGCAGATTGCGGATAAAATGGGATTCCTGGTGATCGATGAAGTACCGGCGGTAAGCCTGAATTTCCGGTTTGTAAATGATAAGACACTCGGGAATCATAAAAGAGCATTGACGGATCTGATTACACGTGATCGAAATCATCCTTCAGTTATTGCCTGGAGTATCGCTAATGAACCAGGAATCTGGGGCGAAGAGGAAGCGATTTCACCGGAAGCAGATAACTATTGGCATGAAATTTATACTCACGTGAAAAAAATGGATACCTCCCGGCCTGTAACCCTGCCGGCCTGTGCCAAATGGGGCCTGGATGATTTGAGCTACAAATATTCAGATTTTATTTCGATTAACCGTTACTGGGGCTGGTATGAAATTCCCGGGGACATCAAAAAAGCCGGAATCATGCTGGAAAAGGAATTAAATCAGCTATTCGAGAGATATAAAAAACCAATCATGCTGACCGAATTTGGTGCCGATACTGTCGAAGGCCTGCATGCGACTTACCCGCAAATGTTTACGGAGGAATATCAAACTGAATTAACCCTCAGGTATTTTGAGATAATAGAAAAATTACCATTTACTATCGGCGAACATATCTGGAATTTTGCAGATTTTCGTACCGCGCAGCATTTCCGCCGCGTCGTTTTGAATAAAAAGGGTATATTCAACCGTCAGCGCGATCCGAAATCGGCTGCTTTTGCCATACGTAAACACTGGAAAAAGGATTCCTGAATAATTGGCATCACCTATGGTCAGTGTAAACTTATCAATAGCACGCGGATTTACACGGATTTTCGCAGATTTAAAAATAATGTTAAAAAATATCTGCGTAAATCAGCCTAATAGGCGAAATCAGTGGGCTATTGGGTATTCACAGAGGCCTGTATGTTACACATAAACAAGTTCGGAGTAACTTATTAAATAAAATCGGATGGATCATGTTAGGTATATCATATATTGACTGGATAGTACTCGTTCTTTATTTCATTGGTATCACAAGTCTCGGTGTCTGGACATTCAAGAAAATAAAATCATCCGCTGATTATTTTATGGGTAACAGACGTTTTGGTAAAATACTGATGATTGCTCAGGCGTTTGGTGTCGGCACCCATACCGATCAGCCGGTATCAGTGACCGGTGCCTCATATACCAACGGCCTGGCAGGGATATGGTACCAGTGGATGTGGCTTTTTGCCACTCCGTTTTTCTGGATAATCTCACCCATTTATCGCCGGTTACGATATGTAACCATGGCTGACTTTTTTCAAGAGCGGTACGGTAAATCAATGGCCGTGTTTTACGCAGTTCTGGGGGTTATCTATTTTTCGATGGATATCGGTATTATGCTAAAAGGTACCGGTATCACCATTGAGGGAATAACCGGTGGGGCAATGTCTGAAGAAATTATCATAATTGCTGCCACATTCCTGTTTGTAATATATGGTCTGGCCGGTGGAATTATTGCTGCTGTTGTTACAGATCTGGTTCAGGGTGTATTGATTCTGGCACTATCGTTTATGCTGATTCCGTTTGCCATCAATGAGGCTGGCGGCCTGGCTGCCATTCATCAGGGATTACCGGAGCAAATGTTTAGCTTGATCTCGCCGCAGGAGGTCACGCTGTTTTTTATAATTATGATTGTAATCAACGGCCTGGTGGGCATTGTTATCCAGCCGCATCATATGGCGGTAGGCGGAAGCGGAAAAACCGAAATGGCCTGCCGGACCGGGTGGACCTATGGTACTTTTTTAAAAAGATTTGCCACCATGGGCTGGGCGTTTACCGGCGTTTTTGCCGCCTTTTTGTATACCGATCTTACTGTAGAGAACCGGGAACTGGCCTTTGGCATTATGTCCCGCAACCTGCTACCTGTTGGCCTGGTGGGATTGATGTTAGCAGCTTTAATTGCAGCCGTAATGTCCACCTGTGACGCGTTTATGGTGCATTCATCTGCACTGATAACACGAAATGTCTACTTGCCCTATATAAATCCTGAGGCCGGCGATAAAAAATTACTCAAAATCGGCCGGATCACATCTTTTATAACTGTTTTTTTGGGTATATTTTTCGCCTTTGTTTTTCCCAGTGTAATCCAGGGTTTGATTGAAGTGTGGAAGGTAACGGCTTACTTAGGTGTGGCATTCTGGCTTGGTGTTATGTGGAAAAGAGCCAACCGTTACGGGGCCTGGAGTAGTGCGATAGTCATGGCTCTTGTTTCTATTACAACCGGAAATATTTTAGACTGGTCTCTGCCGGCGCAGATCGCCATGTATTTACCACTTGGTATCATAGTCATGATAGTGGTCAGCTGGTTAACCCGCCCGGAACCCGAAGAAAAATTGCGCCGGTTCTATATGCTTCTGGATACTCCGGTGGGCAAAGAACAGCGATTGCATGATGCAAATGTGGCGATAAAACTTGAGGGTATATCGGAATCCGGAAGAAAAAAGGAAACGTATGATCAGGAAGTGGACGATGGCCTGTTGATAGTAGATTTCCTGTCATTACATAAAAAATTTAGCTGGAAACGCTACAAGACCGATATCCTGGGATTTTCGATAATGGTAATCCTGATTGTATCTTTAATATTTCTTGTAATTTATCTTGCCGGTGTTGGAGCGTAAATAACCTCTGGCCGCTTCAGAGTTTTACAATTTTTACAACAGCAGGTATTTGCAGGTATAGTGGACCGCGTTAGCGGGGCGGGACAGGTTGTTTGCGAAACAAGATGAAAATTCAGGGCTGAAAGCGCGTTCCCAAGTACAACTTGGGAACGAGAGTATTGAGGGTAGTAAATGAAAAATGAATTTACACCAGAAAATGGAAATCTTGAACATCCCGTACTGGATTTCAATAAGGGTTTCCGGACCATTTTTATTGCAATTTTCGTAATTCAGATTGTTCAGGTAGTAACCTGGATAATTTTGGCAGATGATTCTTTTAAGGCGCCACAATCTTACTATCTTTTATCTGATCTTCTTGGCATGCTTTGGACGATGATATTACTGCTCATTGTGACCACCCAGATCAAACAGGCCAATATCCTGCCGGCAAGTCTGTTTAATTTTGATTTTAGTATCCTGCGACTATGGCTCCCGCAGATATTAAAATATTTTCTGCTCTGTGGCGCAATTGTAGTGGTTTTTGCATTTATTATTCCATATGCAGAGTTAGAATTGGCAAAAAGGACAACCCTATCAGTCCTTGTAACTTTTTTTATGGTCGTAATTTTTGCCCCGCTAGTGGAAGAAATGATATTCAGAGGCTACCTGTATACTGCAATGAGATCAAAGTTCAAACGTAAAAAAGAACGTCTGGTGGTTAATGCTATGTTATTTGCCGGTGCGCATGTATTTATTGTCACTTTATTGCTTGGTGTGGGTGTACCGTATTACATATTTTTTCTGGGATATTTTTTAGCCAAATTATATGACGAAAGTAAATCTGTATTACCGGGAATTATGCTGCATTCATTAAACAATTTATTGGTGTTTATTATTGAAATATTACTAGTAACGTCACCGGAAACCATTTACATATGAAGATGATATCCATCATATTCCAAAAACAGTATATTCGCTTTTTAGCTCTGCTATCGGTTCTTGTACTGGTCATTATTCCCTCAGAAGGAATTAAATTCATCTTGTGCCCAATGCAAAATATTTTTGGTTTACCCTGTCCGGCTTGTGGCATTACCCGGAGTATGAGTTCCTTGCTGAGCCTGGATATTTGGCATAGCTTCCGCTACCATCCCCTTGGAATTATTGTATTCGCAGCAATTATCACCGCAATTATAGTAAATCAATCCGATTTTTTGTATATACGGCTTTATAAAAAAGTTTCGATATATCAATCACTAATCGTATTATTTATTATTACCTGGTTGTCACGCTTAATCGTATTTAACTCCTAATCAGTGGAGGCAAAATGGAAGATCCGGAAAAAGTTGCTATCCATCAGAGGGAATTTGCCAATGTATTCACCCGATTTGGCGCATTGATCATTGATGGCTTAATAATGGTACCTTTTTATATCCCATTATATATCGCCGGCAGGGATCTGGAATATGGGATGGATACACCTGATTCTTATATATGGCTCTTTTTTATTACCATTTTGGCTATGATTGTCTTTGGAATCTGGAATACAATTGTCAGAATGGGCAAAACGGGGCAATCGCTGGGCAGAAAATTTCTGAATCTTGCTGTCCTGACGTCGACCGGTGAACCGATTGGTATCGGAAAGGCCGCATTACGTGAAATTATCGGCCGTTGGATATCCGGGCTCGTATGTTATCTCGGTTATTTGAATGCATTCTGGGATAAACATAACCAGATGTGGCATGATAAAATTGCCGATTGCTATGTATATTATGTCGATAGCGATTTCTCCTAAGCTCGTTCCCAAGTTGTACCTGGGAACGCAGACTGTCCATAAGACTGACACTAACTTTAAAAACAATGATTATTGTATGATTTCATATATATGGGAATATCAGATAATATTGATCCAAAATTAAGCAACAAAGGTCCTCCCATGGATATAATTTTAATTATGCGGTTAAAGGAGAAATGTTATGGTTAAAAAGGTGCTCTCGGCAATATTGATTATGATTTTTTTGTTGTTGGTTTTTCATTGCCCTCTGGAAGCTGGGGATTACTCTGATAGTGATGTCGCAGCGTTGTGGCTATTTGATGAGTTTACCTATCCACACACTACGTTGACCGATGCCAGTGAATCGGCAAAGGCTGATCTGTGTTTGATGGACGGCGGGAAAATGGTTGCCGGTAAATATGGGAATGCTCTGCGTGTAGCCGGTTCTGATTACGCGGTTTGCTATGCGGGTTTTACAGGCAAAGTGCCTCAAGAGGAAATGCGAGGACCTGACGGAGCTCCGAGCGGTCTCTGGGGACCTACCGAAGGGCCAGATGTACTGCTAAACACCCTTGCTGGGGGTGAATGGACCATTGAAGTTTGGCTCAATCTTAAAGCCGCATCAGATAACCTATCGATCATTGATCTGGGCCAATCCTATGAGCCCGGATTATCCTTAAAACTTACACCGGAAGGAATCGAATGTATCAATCATTATGCAGGCGTCAGTATTAACTGTCCGGTTAAGTTATCCCTGGAAAAATGGCATCACATTGCCATTAGCCGTGATGGAAAAACAGTACATGTGTTTCTCGACGGCGTTGAGCAGACAAATGTAATAACTTCCACAGTTGCTGTGCAGCCCATACCGGATCTGCAGAAACCCGAGGATCGAGAGCATGAAAGCCGTGGTTTTGAGAATATCACTATCGAGCAACGAAGGCTCAACAGGTTTAACCTTTCCATTGGAACAGATCGTCATGCGGCCAATACGATGCAAGGGATGGTCGATGAGATTCGGATATCACGAATTGCTCGGTACAGCAGCAACTTCACACCTGAAAGTTTTTCCAGAAATTATAGTGTTCATGCCCCAAAACCGGCGAAAGCAAATGGCCCTGCATTGCTGTTCGATCCTGATCCGGTTTCGATCCCACTGAATTTCGGTTCACGTAAATATGTATTTATCGACGATGCGATCATTGATACACAATACAACTTGCAGATTACGATGAACCAGCCTTACAATAAACAACTTTTAAATCTTGATTTTGAGATAAAAAAATCGGCCTGGCGGCGGTGAGTGTTTCTGGGATGATCAACGCGGCATCTATGTGGGCCTCATCAAAAGGGACTCGAGTTTCCGCACAAAAGAGTTTCCCGGCAAAGGCCCAAAAGGTCATAAGGGCGTTATGTTTGAAACAACTGAAATTCTTAAACCCTGGCCTTTTAGGGCTATTGAGAAACCCTGGTACGAAGGCTGGCCTTTCCCTTCGGTAACAGGAGAAGGAAATACAGTCTTTATCGCTCAAAAATATGGCTGGGTTTATAGAACCAGGGTGATCAAATATCCCTGGGCATCAGATGTATATCTTGCCTTTATCTGGAGATATCCTGGTGATGACGGAGCAAGACATGTCGAACTGGCAGTTAG
>CAYULK010000147.1:0-8031 GCA_964445625.1 uncultured Calditrichota bacterium | reverse complement strand
TTTTTTCTCTTTTTTAGTGAATTTAGTGTTTTTAGTGGGCTGAACTATTACAAATTCTGCTGGATACCAACGCCTATGCAAATTATCTGATAGGTGAAAAGCAGGTGTTGGAATCTCTGGCCAATGCTGATATAGTATATATGTCAGTATTTGTAGCAGGTGAATTATTTGCAGGATTTAGAGGCGGCAGCAGATTTCGGCATAATAAAATGAATTTTGAAAAGTTTTTACGCAAATCAACTGTAGAATTACTAAATACGAGTGAGACAACAGCGGATATATTTGGTCAATTGAGGTACACATTAAGGCAGGCCGGAACTCCGCTGCCGATAAATGATCTCTGGATTGCAGCACACGCCATTGAAACCGGGTCAGTACTGATCACTTACGACACGCGTTTTGCCAATTTGCCGGGTTTACGATTGTGGTATTATTTCCCGGAATAAAAAATTGAATTTAAAACAAATAAAGAAAAGAAGTCCACGAAATAAAAGCAGGAAATAGGCGATTGGCAGTTAGCTATAGCCTCTAGCCTATTGCATATTGCCTATCGCCTATCGCCTATCGATCACGTAGTTCCCAGTTCCCAATTACTAATTACTTTTGCGGGGTCACATCCGGTATTTTTAGCGCTATATCAATTAAATCGTCAAATTGCTCCTTATTCTCTCTGATTTTCTCTTCATTTCCATAAATACAATAGGCATCCTGTTGCAGAACTTCTGCGATCATCTTTTCCAATTTTCTAATATCTTCGGGAGTGGTTGAGAGAACCGCCTCTCTTTCCTGTTGTAAATATTCATGATCGGTATTTTCAAAATACCTGCGAAATGCAACCCTGCCTTTTTCAGATGGAGTCTTAGGTTTGTCCATACGCGCAATAGTTCCGATTATAAACCGTGTCATCGTAGTTTCATCGGCTGCAAAATTTTTTAAAAACTCCGGAGTTGCATCAAAATTATGAAGTGTTTCACTGAGATTTGGATCACGGTAGGATCCGAAAAGGATATTCCCGCTGGCTGAAATGATGGTAAATCCGCCATACGCCCCACCGAGTACGCGGATTTGTTTTTGCAGGTAATCCCGCGATAATATCTGGTTCAGAACACGCATTTTGCCATCATATTCATAACCCAGTTTCTTAAAATCATATCCTTTTACTACATACTGGACCTTAGATGCAGTCAAAATACCTTCATTTTTAATGCTTAGTTTAAATGACCATGTTTGTTTATTTGCTTTTGCGGCAGGTAGCATGGAGATGAATTTTTCCAACTCTCTATTAAAGGCGGGCAAGTCCTGCCGGTTACAGGTTACACCTGCAACCATATTCTCTTTTGAAAATAACAGGGCTGATGCCGTCTTTAAATTTTGTTTAATTTCTTCCGCTTTGGCATCAAAATTATTCACCAGATTTGTGATGAACCAGTAGTATTCGAGTCCGCCTTTGAGTTCATTAAACATGCCGCTATTATCGTAATATGAACTCTGTCTGGTACGGGCATATCCGAAACCATCCCGTTTTACTCTTGCTTCCACTCTTGACTGATGTCTGGTCAGCACTGTCCTGAGCCGCTCCGTATCATTGATTTTGGTATGTTGCAGGATTTCCTCGGACAGTTCAAAAAGTTTGTCGATCTTATCATTTGTTGCCTTGGCGCTGACGATAAATTTGGGTAACAGATTCGTGTCACTGCGGTTTTTTAAATAGGTTGTCAGTGATGTGTTGAATCCACCGGTGTGAATATTCAGCTCGTTATCAAGTTCCCCATAGGTGTAATTTTTTGTATTCATACTACCCAGCAACTCGGTCAGAAGTGCGGCATATGGAATCAATTCCTCCGGAATTACCTGTGCATCAAAAAAGAGGGTTGCATAAATTACATTATTTGTGAATTCCTGGTGATAAAGTAACGGTACATCGGTTATCTTACTTTCAGTCACTGAAAACCATGCGGCCTCTTTTGATATATCACTGAGATTCAAAAGAGGAATTGTTGCCAGCGCTTCCGGTGAATCCTCACGCTTCTGGAAACTAATCAAATTTTGGGTTTCTTCAATTAATGCTGCTGTCTTTTGCTCATCGAGAGATTCTTTAAACGCGGCAAGTTTGTCCTCCGTATTTTTCTGGTTTTCGCTTTCGAGACCTTTCTGTGGTTCGAGGGCAAGTAATAATGAATGGGGATTATCGATCAGGTATTTTTTTATCACTTTTTCCAGGTAATCGGTATGCAAAGCACTTTTTACCTCGGCAAGTGGTTTTTCGTATTCCAGGCTTAAAAATGGATCGTTGGCAAAAAACCAACCGTCAAGAACCCGATAATTATAGGTCAATCCCTTTTGAGCATCATTGCCCTCACGCAACCGGAACTCCTTCCTGTTTATGACACCCTCTATCATTTTTTTATCCAGCCCGGTTTCAGCCGATGTACGCAGTGTATTCAAAACAATCTGCCGGAACCGGTCTTTATCACTCAGATTGGCGTTTTTGACGATGATTTGAAAAACGTTCTGTTTAAGATCATCGACTGTGGCTGATACATCTTTGCCGATTCCGGCTTCCTGCAGCGCCAGGCGCACAGGTCCGGATTCATGATTGACAAGCACATCGCTCAGAATGTCCAGCGCCATCACCAGTGATTGATCCGTATTTTTACCGGCAACAATATTCATGGTCAGAAATGTCTGATTTTCGGTGTTGGCATCCTCTGCAACAGGATAGGGCGCTGTGACTTCCTTTAAAGCATTGAAAGGTTTTTGCAGCGGAATGGTGATTTCTGTATCTGACTTATCATATTTACTGAGATATTCGGCATTAATAAATTGTAACTCGGCGTCCAGATCAGCATTCCCATAAAGATATATATAGCTGTTTGAAGGATGATAATATTTTCTGTGAAAATTTAGAAATTCCTCATAAGTTAAATCAGGAATAGCCGAAGGATATCCACCGGAAGAAAATCCGTAAGAATTATCCGGAAAGAGGTTTTTATATATTTGGTAATCCAGTTCGCGCGCCGGGCTGGAGAATGCACCTTTCATTTCGTTGTAAACAACACCTTTATATTCTAAGGGTTCGTCCCCGGCCTCGAGTTCGTGATGCCAGCCTTCCTGCTTTAAAATTTTCGGGTCATCGTAGATTAGCGGATTCAAAACAGCATCAAGATACACGTGCATCAGGTTAAAATAATCTTTGTTATTCATACTGGCGACAGGGTAGAGAGTGATATGGCTACCGGTCATAGCATTTAAAAATGTATTTAAAGAGCCTTTGGCAAGCACATCAAAAGGGCTCTTGACGGGAAAATTTTTTGAGCCGTTGAGGACAGAATGTTCCATGATATGCGGTGTGCCGCAGTCGCATTCCGGTGTGGTTTTAAAAGAGATGCAAAATGTCTTGTTATTATCATCCGCAGCAATTTTTAGCAACCGGGCACCTGATTTAACATGTTTAAAATATAAACATTCTGAATTGACTTCCTTGACAAATTTTTTACTCACCAGTTTGAATCCGTGATACATGCTATCCTCCTCAAATTCCGCAGATCCATTTAGGGCCATGCAGGTTCCGGTTATCATAATCGTAAGCAATATGAACATTTTATTAAGCATGGTAATTCCTCCAAATTAATGATATCATATAATATTGTATATTTAATACATTATTTCAAGTCCATATCATGATTTAGTGTCATGTCATATTTGTAATGTCAGAATATCATGCTGAACTTGCCTGTCCTGACCAAAGGACCCCTTCGGAGAACTTGCTTCAGGATTTCAGCATCTCGTCTTTACGCAGAATATTTAATCCGGTTGCATTGAATTTATTGATTTCAGGATCTTATGACAACAGATTTTAAATTCTCAAATTCTTAAGAATATGGTAGGTGTGAAATTTAATTTCACACCACTCGCTTTGTTTTTGTGGTGATCTTTCATTAATTTCCATAGGAATGAAATTTTCGGGAACCCCGGCGATTTGTTAATATTTGTGATATTTTTTCAGCCAATGGTTAAATTTACTATTTGGCAGGTCTTCCTGTTTGCAAAAGGCTTTTTGGCTAAGTGGACTGTTTTAATAATTTTCATGAGGGAGTACATTTGCTGTCGGCGCGGTGATAAATTATTAGGATAATCCATTACTTACTCCTGATATTTTATATCGATATAATTTGGAGTAAGTTACTTATGAATTCAGATACCATGAAAGATGTACTTCACCGGCCAGATACTCTTCAAGAGGAACATCCCGGAAGATTCGCTGATGGGCAACTACGAACATTGCAACGACCTGTATGAGAATGGCTGCAGATTATGGCTAAGAAACATGTTTATTCCTGCCTGGATTTAAATACGGCATACGACAAGATAATTCTCATAGGTGGAAGAATGTAAGCATTTAAGAGACGGTTTAGATATGTGTGAATACTTAATAAGTTCATTTTCATACTCTCCTAATCTACGTAAAAATATTTTCAATCTCACTTTGGTGATGATCATTTGGCGAATAGGAAATGTTGGTAACATTGTTTAATTTTGCATGAAGACATACACTTTAAATTGATTTAAATCGATGAAAATGAAATTGAAGCATTTACCCTATCATCCCCTTCTCTGCTTGTAGGGAGGGGGAAAGAGGGGGTGGGTATAAAAAAAATGCCCCCTCCGCGAGGAACGAAGGGGGCGTGGGAAGTGTTATGGTGGGATATTTATTGATTATTTGTTTAAAATCATCTTGCGCACCAGCTGTTGCTTCCCGGTTACCAGAACATAGAAATAGACTCCGGATGAAACTTTTTGGCCGGAATCGGATGTGCCGTTCCAGGTCACATCATAGCTGCCTGCCGGGAGAGTCGAATTTAGCAATTCACTGATTTTCCGCCCCAGTATGTCATAAACGGCTATTTTAACATGTTGAGATTCCGGGATACCAAAATTAATCTTTGTTTCCGGATTAAACGGATTAGGATAATTCGGCTGCAGCTCGATAGTGGCCGGTATCCGTGAAGTGCTTTGATCCGGATCCGGGAGAGTTGTCAACGCTGCGTCGAGACTCAAATTTAACATACTCAAATCCGAGACGGTAGAGTCAAACTCAACCCATTCTGTTGCAGATGCAAAATTAACTTTGCTCACAGTAACCTGGTATAATCCGTTCTCAAGACCTATTACGGAATAACTGCCGGCCTCATCGGTCAGACTATAGTTTATCATTTCACTATTCATGTTTCTGATACAGAGCAGTGCACCCTCGAGCGGATTGCCGTTCCGGTCTTTTATGATCCCTGCCAGTGAACCTTTACCCAGGCGACACATGAAGCGAGACAATATTGCATCTATTCCATTGACCGTGCCATTTGCCAGAACCGGCGTGGCGTCCTCCCATGTCATGGCGTCATCATAATATTCCGGAATATGTCCCGGCGCCGTGAACAGTATATAATAATATCCTGCCGGGAGTGAATGCAGCGTATATCCTCCGGAGCGATCGGCAAAAGTAAAAAAGATCTCACCGCTATTTGCATTGGCAGCTATTACAAAAGTATGAGCAATCGGATTTCCTGTATTGCTCAGAACGGTGCCGCTGATTGAATTTGGTAAATTCACAGGATCGAGTGTAAAATTGATATCATTAAAGATAGTTCCATGTGTAGTCCATAAAATATCAGCCAGATATGGTGCCGGTTTTTCATCATAAAATTCAAGCTTATATCCCGGTTTTTCAGCCGATACAATAAATCCATAGGCGACATTAGGAGTGCTGTAATGATTTAAATAAATTTCAATTTTATATCTTCCGTTATCATCTGTCCAAACCTGGTAGACATCTATATTTTCTCTGAAGTAGAAAGGCGGATTGATTTGAACGGCTCGTACCAGCGCCTCCTTCAATGGGTGACCTGCGTTATCGTTTACGATTCCGGAGATGATTACACTGGGCGGGGGCACCGGATAAGGTATGCCAAAATCTATACCCGATGTTACTTCTTGCGGATATACAGCAACGGGTGTGGCATCGGCCAGTGAATGCACATCATCATAAAACTCCTGGTAATAATAGCTGCTGTCCGGCCTCTGATACACACATGATATATAATATTTATCAGCAGGTAAATATGCTTTGTACCGGCCGTCGTTATCGGTTACAGCCCGGTGATAAACTTTGTTTTTGGACATGAAAAATAATTTAGCACCGGCAACCGGGATATTACTGTCATCAAACTTTACTGTTCCGGCAATCCAGCCTTTTTCCGGGTGCACTTCGGGTATCAGCATAAAGTCTTGCTTTACTTCAGGCGGCCTGATTGGAAAATCACGAATCACATGGGGTTTAAAACCCCTGGCGCTACAACGGACTGAATACTTACCCGGAACGATATTAGCAATTTTATAACTACCATCCGGATTATTTTTGGTACGATATACAACCGAATCTCCTGTAGAATTACAGGAGAACAAAGATATATAGGCCGGATAAACCGGTTTGAGTGATGAATATAATCCGTTATAAACATGGCCATACATAGTGGCCAGGTTAGAAGGCTGCAATGGCTTAAGATAAATATCCTTATCCTTGATTCTCGTATCCTCCCGGATAGCGATGGTATCCACACGGGACGGATAAAATCCGCGGGCCACAGCACGCAATTCATATTTTCCGGGGTTTATGGATTTGAAATGATAAAATCCGCGTTCATCGGAATAGCTGACATAGGCAATGTCAGTTGGTCCCAAGCCGGCCAGGCTTACTGTGGCACTCTGAATGGGAGTATTATCCTCACCATTCAGAATCTGCCCACCGACAAAATTTTCCGGAGGACCAACCTGCTTCTTCATATAGATAGTAATTTTCTCCGGCCCGTTTCTTAAATCCAATCCCTTGATATATTCTGTATAATAACCTTTTGCTGTGCACCTAACGTCATAGATGGCAGGGATTAGATTTCGAAAGGCAAAACTTCCGTCCGGATTATTGGTCACGGTTATACTCATCGTGTCAATAGGTCCGTAAATCATAGGGTTGTTGAACGTGAGCGTGATTTTGGCAGGGTAAACCGGGTGGTTGGGTGTATTGGCAGTAGCTTCATATACAGCCCCAACAAGATATACGGGTGGAACCTGATCCTCAGGAATGAGAAAAAAATTATGAATTAAGACCCTGGAATTATCTCCGATTTCGATTGTATCGGGACTAGCCATGGGTTGATGATCACGGGCCTTGGCCCAGATAAGATATTTTCCCGGCGGCAAATTAATGAACCGGAATTCTCCGTCTGAATTTGTTGTTGTCTTCTTTTCTAAGTCACGTCCCTTGATAAAAACAACAGCGTTTTCAATCGGAATAATTGCGGGTAGAAGGGATGGAGTAGAATACACATGGCCTTTTACTACCGGTCTGCCGGGATCAATGTTGGGTTCCAGGACAAATTTTACTTTTTTTGCATCACCCTCGTGTAATTCAAATCCCGGAAGTCGTGCATTCTTATAATCCGGGTGTTGGCATACCAGATAATATTTTCCTGCAGGTATATTCTCAAATAAAAATTTACCGTTTTCATTTGAAACTACTGTGAGTATCAAAGAATCAGCTGTTTCATCAGAAAATCCCAGAGCAGATATTTTTGCACCGGTAATCGGTTCACCGGATAAAGAATCAGATACTTCGCCTTCAATAGTTGCAGAATAGGCTAAGCCGGTGAATAATAAAATAAGTAAAAAATGTAACAAGACTTTCATGAGTCCTCCTCTAAATTAGTAAGCAGATACTATCCTCGTTCCAAAGTTGTATTTGGGAACGCACCTTAAACTATTATGCGGATATAAAAATACTCTTCAATTTGGATGCCAAAAAATTTAAAATCATAGAAAAAAATAACCATAGAGCGCAGAGATTAGAGATGAGGGATTAGAAATTAGAGATTTAAATCGTTAGGGATGTAAATTTTGTGGCGTTAATCAATAAGATAGAAGTTATTGTATACTTAAATCCTCATTTTTCATTTCTAATCTCTAATCAAATTCATCCTCTGT
>CAYULK010000146.1:0-8037 GCA_964445625.1 uncultured Calditrichota bacterium | reverse complement strand
TACGGCAACAAGATCGGTTTGCTTACTATGGGTGCTTTTCATAAAGATATCGATAATCTCGTATACAGGCGTGGAAACCATTTATTAATCAATGAAGCAGAAGCAATAAAATATGGCATTCCGCCCCAGTACAAAGGGCTCTTTCTTACCATACCGGAAAATGTTCCCTTTCGGACAAGATTAGATGGATTTGAATTTGAATGGCAGGCAAATTTTCACTGGCTGCCCAGTCCTTTTGATGGTCTCGTGTTCTCTGTCAATTATACTCATATCTGGTCTGAAACCAAATACCCCAAATCAGTGATCGTGACAGAAAGTTTACCGACATTCCCCTTTATTAAAAAAACAATTGTTGATTCTTTCAGAGTGGGTAAGATGATTAACCAGCCTGATGATATATTCAATGTCTCAATCGGTTATGACAAAGGTCCTTTTTCTGCCCGGTTTTCTGCTCTTTTTCAAGGAAGGACATTACGCGGTATCGGTGACCTGCCCAGAGAGGATAGCTATACTGAGGAGTTGTTGAGGACGGATGTATCAGCCAGATACAGAATAACGGATAACTTTAGCTTGTTTATTAATTTAAATAACCTGACTAACGAACCCGATGAGTCTTTCCAGGTATATGAACAGTGGCCCCGATTATTCCCAACGGCTCTTGAGTATTACGGGTGGACACTCGACTTTGGTATAGGAATTTCGAATTAACCGGTCTTAGTCAGATTTAACCCGGGAAGGAGGTGGGAATCAGTTCTACTAAATATCTAAAATCAGTTTAATTTAAATCAGGAGGATTCAAATTAAAGAAGAAGTAGTTATTGTGTGTTTTTACTATATTATCTAAATCAAACAATGATTCAAGGAGAAATGTTATGAGTAAAATATATACTTCTATTTTAGTTTCGTTATTGATGGTAATCATGTCTGTTCCCGTTATTGCCCAGGACACGCTTGATGTATCCGCAGACGGTATCGGGACATTAAATGCTGCCATCGACGGCGATACATTATCAGATGGTACACGGAATCCAGACCGGGTTTACCGGCTTGCCCGTGACGCTGCCTATCTGATAGCAGGTTCAATGACTGTTAGCGGTGGATATACAATGAGAATCGTCGGGGCAAAGGGCAGTGGTCACAGACCAATGTTGATACCGATGGCAGATGATGGCGGTATTTCCCGGAGACATTTTTGGGTTACGGGCGATGGTGAATGGAAAAGTCTCTATTTAACCAATGTGGATGATTTTGGACTAAATCCCAAACAGGGCAAAAATATGTTCCGTTTCAATAGTGAAAACAGCCGTTTCCTCTTGGAGGATTGTTATTTAGACGGTGACTCCCAGGGCTTTTTCCGTATGAATTCGGCCAATGAAAAACTTTATGTAAGGGATTGTATATTTAGAAATGCGGCACAAACCGCTGATCCATGGGAGGGATTAATTATCGGTGCAAGGGGTGGTTTCCAGGACACCATTTTTTTTGAGAACAATACAATGTTTGCCGGCTCAAACAAACCCATACAGGACTACGGCGGTATAATTAAGAATTTGATATTTAATCATAATACTTTTTTTGCTTTTGGCGGCGTTCAGGGCGGAAATTTTGACGTTCAGCAGACAATTAATTATACTTTCACTAATAATGTGGTGTGGGATATTGGATTCGAAGGTGATGATGGTGAGGTTGTACCTGAGATATTGCCAATAGATCCGCTTACTGCGGATAGTTCTATATTTGGGACTGATGCTGATCGTAATATAAAAATCACCAATAATGTATATGGTTGGTCACCGGAGATTACGGCCTGGATAGAGAGTAAACCGACAGCTACAGCGACAGGTACGGGTCCCAGCTTACTGCAATATGTATGGCACGATTCTCTTACCGATTCCCTTATGAATTTATATCCAAATATGGTATCAGAAAAAAACCTGGAAGAAGCTCTTGTATTCTCTGATCCGCCGGATATTACGGTATTTACCGGTTATGCTGAAAGTCGTTACTACACCAATTATGATAATACTAATAATGCGGATTTGCGTGTATGGCGGAATGGTCTTGGCAACCTATATGAAAATCCCGACGGATATGGTCTTGCTGCTGATGAATTTGATTTTGATTATCAAACAACGGCAGCAGCTTATACATATGGCGAAGGCGGTTTCCCGGTTGGTGATTTGAACTGGTTTCCGGATAAGAAAGCCGAGTGGGAAAACTGGCTGACAAGTATCGATCAGGATCCTGGTACAGCAGCAGTACCGGCAAGTTTTGCGCTTGAACAAAACTATCCTAATCCATTCAATCCAACCACAACCATTGAGTACAATCTTAATGCGGCTTCGAAAGTTACTTTAACCATTTACAATGCTTTGGGACAAGTTGTAAATATACTGGTTAATACCGAAACACAAAAAGCCGGAAGTTACAGTATACAGTGGAACGGAAGAGATGGTTCAGGAAGATTTGTATCGAGTGGTTTGTATTTTTACCGTCTGGATAGTGATAATCAGACGATGTCGAAAAAAATGCTGTTACTGAAGTGATTGTCCAGATGTAGTCCATCTTAGTAGAGATGGACTACATCTTTTCTAATTTAGATCCCGGATGGTTAACTTAAATATATCAGGAGGGGAAATAAAAAATGAAGAGTAAACTTTTTATTATCTTACTCTTGCTTTTGTTTGCAAACATCTTGATTGCACAACAAACTGAAGTCTCCGTACATCTCTTTGGCGGTGTATCCGTACCCAACGGCGAATTTGCAGAAACTATTAATAATACAACAGGAATTACACAAAGATTCGGCCTAAACGTAGGTGATGATATCGGACTTGCCCGGACAGGATTCGGGTTAGGAGGAGAGCTGAACACACCGGTCTGGGTTGAAGGACTTTTTTGGACCTTCAGTACATCATTTTTTATTAATGGTGTTGATGGTAGTACGGTACAGTCAGAGTTCCGGTCTCAATGGGGCGATTCGGTTGCTGTAGATTTAAAATTCGGAACATGGTTAAATGTTCCGGTTCTGACCGGATTCAGATATGATTTACATATCGCTGGAAAAATGATCGTCTACGGTATCGGTCAAATTGGAGTTAATGTTTCCAATCCGCCATCAATGACCGCGACTGTGGATGGGAATGAAATCCAAAAAGTGAATTATACCTGGGCCAGGGATTTGTCATATCAACTGGGTATTGGATTTGTCTATAATCAAACCTATAGTCTGAGTATTCGCTATACAGATCTCGGGAGTCCTCGATTTAATGGTACGAAAAACATAACAGAATTGGCTTTTCCCGCGATATACCAAAGAGTACATGATATTATAGGGGAACAGCGTTCAGTGTCCATGTTTATCATTACCCTGGGTATGCAGCTGTTCCCGTAAGGAGTAGGTTTAAATGGTACGATGTTTGTATTTCTTATTTATTGTCATTTTTGTTTTAGCAGGGTGTCAGGAAAAAGACAAAATTCAAGTCAGAGAGTTTTCAAAAATTGTATTTCTTTCGAACCGGGAGGCGCAGAAGGGACGTTATGATATATTTATGATGAATCCGGATGGGAGTGATCCGAAGAATCTCACACCAAATCTGAATTCATTAAATACACTTTCACAGCCGCAAATATCCCCGGATGGAAAAAACATAATCTTTACTTCCGTAACAGATAAGCGCAGATTACAATTGCTCAATATAAAGAAACAGGAGATAACAACTGTTTTGGAACTACCTTCTCTCGATGACATCCAATATAGTTTCTCTCCCAAAAGTGATAAGATCACATATATATTAAAAATTGGTAATAAACGGCAGATTCATATAATCAATACGGACGGCTCAAATAAAAATAATATATCCAATCCGGCCTATAATGAGTTTCATCCATCGTTCTCTCCCGATGGATCCCAGGTTATCTGTGTTACTAAACAGAACAGTCATCACGCAATTACAATAATGAATGTAGACGGGTCTGAAAGAAAAGATCTTTATCAACACAGGGATGAAATAAGTTATCCGACAATGTCACCCGATGGCGATTATATTGCGTTTATTGCCTATGAAAAAAATAAAGCCGGATTATTTATTATGCATAATGATGGAAGCGATATCCGGCAGGTGACAAAAGATGATGTTGTTGTTGCTAAACCGCAGTTTACACCGGACTTATCCAAATTGGTTTTCGTACACAGGGCGAGAGGGAGAAAAAACACAGATATTGGCATCATCGATATTGATGGTGCAAATTTTAAAAATTTAACCGACGGATTAAATTTATTTAATCAGCTACCACAAATAATCCCCAGCGGCAAATCAATTGTTTTTCAATCAGTGAAGCTTAAAGGATGTGATATTTACAGTGTAAACATTGATGGCAGTAATCTGATCAACCTGACTAATCATCCTAAATTGGATCAGTATCCCAGTCTGTGAAAAAGATGATTTATCTCTCCAGCAAGCAGCACAACGACTCAAAGATTAAAAAAACTTGTATCCACGAATTACACGGATTAAAACGAAGTATTGAACCACAGATTTTCAAAGATTTATTAAATATTAATATTTTTATAGTTTTAATCCGTGTTAATCAGTGTAATCCGTAGACAGAAAAAAATAAATATACAAAATTTCTCTGCAACTGTGCGGCTCTGCGCGAGATATTTATGAATTGAGGAGGTTGAGATCAAAACTACTACCTTGTTATTAACAATTTCAGTTTTATTAATTATATCACAGGTTGGGATTGGTGGATCATATAAGCCACCTATCGGTATCCCTGCTCCGGAATTTGGAATTGAAGAAACCGTAAAATCTGTCTATGGATCAAACGGGTATTTTACGCATTACATTGATAATACTCATCCCCATGCTACAGATGACAATAACCCTAACGGGAGTAGCACCAGACCCAGGCTGAGTATCCCGGAAGAGATGACCCTTACAGAAGGAAGTGTTGTAGTAATTAAGGGCGGGCCATACAATCCGGGATATAAATCCCGGTGGACATGTAATGGTACCAGGGAAAAACCGGTATTTATTCGTGGTGAAAATTCTACCGTTATACCGCAACTGTTAAATGCTCATGTAAAATTGGATGGGCAATATTTTATTGTCGAGAATTTGGAATTTTACAATGATTCTTATCTGCATACGCTCAATACTGCTCATCATTTAGCCATCAGGAATTGCGAGATACATAATCCTCCCGGAAAGCTGATATACTTTGGTGCAGCTATAGCAGCACAAGGAGAAGATATTGTCATATATAAAAACCACATTCATCATAATGTCACTGATGATCCTGAAAAAGGCGGGGATTGCCATGGCGTAAGACCCGGTATTGCAGCTAAAAGGGTATGGATCCTGGAAAATGATATCCATCATAATAGTGGTGATGCTATCCAGGCATGTCATTATTGTGAGCCGCGACCTCAGTTCATCTACATTGGCAGGAATGTTTTGCACGAGGACAGGGAAAATGCCGTTGATTTAAAATATGCCGGTGATATTATTATCTCGCAGAATAAAATGTATGGCTATGGGGAAGCGACAACGTCTGATGGGAGTGCGGTTGTTCTGGGCAGCGATGGAATGCCAAATCGCTCCTGGGTCATTTTTAATGAAATTTACGACTCAAAAAACGGCATCAGAAATGAAGACACTGATATTGCCTGGATCATGGGGAATGTGATTTATAATATTGACGGTTTTGCAATCTCCCTGGAAAAAAAGTCAGAAGATTTATACATCATCAGCAATACGATTTATAATGTAGATGTTGCTATTGATCAATTAAGAGCAGATAAGGAAGCATTCCGGATTCACGTCTTCAATAATATATTTGCCAACATAAGAGGAAAAAAATACGACTGTCAATTATATATCCCGAGCAGTACTATCGTTAATGCGTCAGAGTTTAGTAATAACCTTTTCTGGCAGGATGGAACTCCTTTAATTCTTCTGTGGGGCGATAAGAAAACTTTTCAGGTCACTTCCGATTTTGAGAATTTTTCCGGTGGCACAAATAACATTATTGAAGATCCAAGTTTTGAAGACCCAGCGCACCATAACTTTCAATTACAACAGAATAGTGTTGCGATTGATAATGGTATTCCACATGCCGCCTATGATACATTTTTTAAACTTTACGGTATTGATATCAAACTTGATCATTCCGGAACTATTCGTCCCCGGCAGGTAAAATGGGATATTGGTGCATATGAATTTATTGAAAGTAGAGGTCCGAAATAAATAAGTAAAATAAATAAATATTATAGAAGTCTCCTCAGTTATCCAATCCGGCGATCGTGGTCTACAAAATGCCGGGAATCAAAGAAACCGAGATATTAGTTTGGAAACAAAATCTTGCATCAAACAGCAAAAAATGAATCGGCGTTGTTTTTTATCCAAATCCGTAAAAGGATTGATTGCCGGAGCGGTACCAGCAGGTATTGCCTTTTCAGCAAAAAAATCGTTGGGTGTAATGGGTGCCAATGAGCGTATAAATCTTGCGCTCATGGGCTGTGGCGGGCGTGGCAAAATTTTAGCCCGGGGTTTTGTAGAGGAAGGGGCTGAAATCGGTTATGTGTGCGACGCACATTCGGGCCGGATGGAGGATTTGGCACAACTATTAGCCGATTTGCAGGGCAAGAAACCAAAAAAAATAAATGATATCCGGACGGCATTGGATGATAAAGACATCGATGCGGTCGTAATTGCCACCCCACACCATTGGCATGCCCTGCCTACCATTCAGACAGTTCAGGCCGGCAAGGATGTTTACCTGGAAAAGCCAGTTTCGCTGACTGTTTGGGAAGGTCGTAAAATGATGGAAGCGGCCCGGAAATATGACCGTATCGTTCAGATCGGTGCTCAAAATCGCAGTGCTCCCTATGTACATGCAGCAAGAGAATATATTAAAAACGGTAGTCTGGGAGATATTCACCTGGTTAAAGTTTTCAATCTCAAACCAAATGCTCCGTTTATTTCCAGAGGGCAACCATTTTTACTCGGAAAACCTGAAATTCCGCCGGACGAGCTGAATTGGGATCTCTGGCTTGGCGGTGCTCCTTACAGGGCCTATTACCCGACTATATTTAACAACTATGGGTGGGTGGCATTCTGGGATTTTTCAATTGGTGATCTGGATGATGCCGTACATCAGATTGATATCGCCCTCTTTTTAATGGGAGAACCAGCACCTACGGCAGTATCCAGCTCGGGGGGCCGATATTATTTTAAGAACGACGATGCCGAAATTCCTGATATCCAGGTATGTTCATATGAGTTTGACAATTTCGTGATGACGCTGGAAATGTCTGGCTATCCGACTTATATGCGCAAGACTACGACAACCATTCGACGAAATGATGAATTTCCATACTGGACACAAAACGCGACACGGATTGAATTGTATGGTTCGAAGGAACTGATGATTCTGGGTCGGATGGGTGGCGGATGGCTGACCATGACATCAGGCGGAAAAGTTGTTGAGAAAATGTATGGCCGCGTACCGGATGCAAAGCATATTCAAAATTTTCTTGCCTGTCTGAAAAATCGTAATCGTCCCAATGGAGATATTAACATTCTTCATAACACCATGAATGTGGCTCATATAAGTAATATTGCTTATCGCACGGGCAATAAAAAATTGAATTTTGATCCTAAAACCGAACGATTTATAGACAATGATGATGCCAATGCTTTGCTCAAGAGAACATACCGTGAAAAATACAAGGTGCCGGAGTTGATTTGAAATTATGAAGCCAAAATTCCAAATATAAGATCGTATCAGATTATCTTATCTTTTTATCGAAAGAGTTTATATGGAAATAAAAAATGAGAGTATAGATAGACGAGAATTTTTAGGTCGTGCGGCAAAAATTGCAGCAACTGCTAGCGTGTTTAGTATTTTTACTCCTGTCGCTCCATCCATGGCAGTAAACGGCAGGGCTCTAAAAATTGCCGTTGTCGGTACCGGAAAAAGAGGAAGTATTAACTGGGGTAAAGACCTCATTCGCCCATTTAAAGAATA
>CAYULK010000145.1:7013-8106 GCA_964445625.1 uncultured Calditrichota bacterium | reverse complement strand
TACTTTTTTGTTACCTGGTTTATGAAGCGACAACACCCTCTTTCTGATAGCAAGACGGTTATTCGGGTATCACCCAAAATTCGGATTCTGTTCTCACAGTTTTGAGAATTTCATCAACTTTTCTGAGTAGTTCAGGGTGTTGATAAGCGATATTGGTTGTTTCACCCAGATCTTTTTCCAGATTATAAATTTCAAAATCCGATCTGGATCCCACCTGTACAAATTTATAGTTACCGATACGCAGCGCCCGCTTAAATCCTCCTTCATGAAATTCCCAGTAAAGATATTCATGCATGGGTTGTTCTTTTCCCACAAGTTCGGGCAGGAAGGATATACCATCTGTGTCAAAGGGTATCTCGATACCGGCGATATCACAGGCAGTCGGCAAAAAGTCCCAAAAAGCCGAGACATGATTTGATGTTGTATTTGCTTTGATTTTTCCCGGCCAGCGGGCGATCATCGGAACCCGAATTCCTCCTTCATACAGATCACGTTTGATCCCGCGTAATGGTCCGGAGCTGTTTGAAAATTCAGGTTGTGCACCACCTTCTTTGTGCGGGCCATTATCGCTGGTAAAAATCACAAGTGTATTCTCGTCAATTCCCAGCTGTTTCAATTTAGTCATCACCCGGCCGATATCCCGGTCCATACGTGTGATCATTGCCGCTTTTCCTTTTTCGGCAAACGGCCAGTCTTTATCGGCATATATACCCAGATCCGGGACTTCCATGCCGATATCCATGCCATTGTCACCGCCACGATTATTCGCATGGGGAATGGTAAGGGCCATATAGAGGAAAAATGGTCTGTCTTTGTGTTGCCCGATAAACTTTAAAGATTCTTCTATTAACAGATCATGCGAATACCGGGTTCTTTCCACGGAAACACCTTCACCGTCGGACCTTGGATTCTCCACCCGGTTACCTTCCAGTTTAATACGTTCCTCATTTCTGAATAAAAACTCGGGATAATAATTATGAGCATGACGCTGACAAAGGTATCCATAAAAATAGTCAAATCCCTGACGCCGGGGGATTCCCTCGGAATTCGGACCTCCGAGACCCCATTTGCCGATCAATGCAGTTGCATATCC
>CAYULK010000145.1:0-6913 GCA_964445625.1 uncultured Calditrichota bacterium | reverse complement strand
TCATCTGCCAGAATGTAGATGATGTTGGTCTTCTCTGTTTTATTACTCTCTTCACAACCGGCCATAAAAAATGCAGAAAAGATGACTGCCATTCCGGTTACATATAAAGCAATTAATTGCTTTTTTGGAATCTGATATACCAATGCACGATTATCACTCTTTTTTTTATGTGGGGAATGGCTCAAGAGATTTTTTGCAGGTCGTCTGAAAATTTTTCTGCTGTTGAGGCCGGATAGCATTTAAAACTCCATATTGTTACTCATAGTGACGTACTTTAAATAAGTCAGGCAAAACAGACCCTGCCGGAAAACTGATGCCGGCAGGGTCATTCTATCCACCTAATAACCAACCTTATTGGAATGTGAATAGTTATTTCATCAGTACCATCTTTTTAATCTGAGTATAATTTCCGGATCTCAGCTGGTAGAAATAAACTCCGGAAGCAAGATTCTGAGCATTGAACGTATAATTATATTGTCCCTGGTTCATTTCACTATTGATCAGAGTGGCAACTTCCTGACCGATAACGTTATATACCTTCAATGTTGTTAATCCGGGTTTGGCCAGAGTAAATGTAATCTCAGTCGTCGGATTGAACGGATTGGGATAATTCTGTTCCAGTCCGTATGTCACCGGAGTAACAAGACTGAGATTTTCTACGGAAGTTACGGTCGTATCCAATATCCAGGCAATACCGGCATCGATCAGTGCAAAACCATCTGCTGTGATATTTTTATTGGCACTGGCAAAAACACCTACAGCAGCCGCTCTGAATTCAGATACAAGAGTGTCCGGTATGGTCAAACCCAGGTCATCCCATAGTTTAGTACCTGCTTCTACACCATGAACGATCGATAGATCAGGATCACCTTTCCATACAGCAATTGGAATGTAATCAATTTCCGGTATACAATAGGTTAAGGTTCTTCCCTCCGGGTCTCCGGGGCCTGATACTATATCGACTTCCGAACCAAAACCAAATCCGGCAGACAACGGATGGCCTGTGTCATCCACAATAAGTACCGTTTGACCGTTAGCTTGTCCCAGCGTATCATAAATGGTTCCAAAGAAACCCTCTGCTGAAACCCATCCGGCTACATTCCTTTTAGAAGCATAATTTTCAGTATAGAACATCGGAACCGAGGCAATTTTATAAAAGTTATCAGGAGCGGATGAAAGTTTCCATGTACTGGCGGATTCGCTGACAAAACCAAAATCAAATTGAGCCAGATCGTCCCTCGTAAATATACCTGCCATAATCGTATCATCGGCGACGCGTGTAACTGCATATGTTTGTGACAAGTGATCGACCAGAAGTGAGTCACGTGAATCCGGTTGGCCACTCGGCCATTTTCCAATAAATGCAACACTCAGCATTTCAACCGGAGCGTCAGAGATGGTAAAATTTGTAATCTCTACAAATCCATAAGCGCCACCCCAGGGCTGAGCAAATGACATGATTACCGTTCTCCACAACAACGAATCGGCAACGCCATCAAACGCAAAATCTTTTGCAATCACCACTTCCTGGCCGCCTGCAGGTGCTATCCATACGTCATAGGTCTGCATGGGGATATCAATAACCATGCGTACGTTATATGTCATTCCTCCTGTGTAAGCAAAATCATTTACGGCGCCGTAGGAACCGCCATTGCGTGCCATAAAAAATCCCTGGTTATTAAAAAGAAGCTTGAGCGGCTCACCCCAATTCACCGGTTTCTCCTGTGAGAATCCCACTACGCCATCTACCTGGTCGGCAGTCGGCAGGACGTTAAATTCAAACATGAATCGTCCTGTCTGTGACGCAAAAGGGGTATTGATGTTTACCTCATCCGGATAGCCGATCGTAAAATCAGCAATTTCAACGGCACCCACATTGCCGCCCCATTGTGGGTGAAAAGACATCTTTACCGAACGGTAGTTCAAGCTGTCAACCACTCCTGGATCCGATGCAAAAGCAAAGTTTTCACCGATTAATACCGGATCACTGACACCATCCTGTATCCAAAGACTGTAATCCTGCTCAAGAATATTTCCCACAACCTTGATTGCATAAGTGGTGCCGCCTGTATAAGCAAATGCGGAATCAGCTTCGAAACTGCCGCCATTATTGGCTATAACAAATCCCTCATTATTAAACAGAATCTTAATGCTGTAAGCACCATAACTACTCGGCCAGGCTTTAGAGAAACCGATTACACCATCAACGCTGTCAGCCGTGGCTGTGGCATTAAATTCGGCGACAAATGCACTTGTCTGAGTTTCGATGGGAGCATTTATAAAACCGTCTGATGGTGCAGCACCCAGAACCCATTCGATTCCGGTATCGATTAACTGGTAACCATCAGCAGTTATAAAATCATTTGCCTGGGCAAAGACGCCGACAGCGGCAGATCTGTTCTGGGAAATAAATTCATCTGTAACTGCACTTCCATCGTCATTCCATAACCGCGTACCTACTTCGACACCCATCACAACAACCTGGCTGGCATCACCTGTCCACACAGCGATAGGTATATAGTCGATCTGAGGCACACAATAGGTCAACATATTTTTATCAGCGTTGGTTGTGCTGTCTACTACTGTAACCGTGGCTCCATTGGCAAACCCGGCTGAGAGATAATGCTGATCCGCATCCACGATCGTTATAGTGCTTCCTTCCAGCAGGGTATCACTCACACCTCCGAAAGCACCGCCTGAGGCAACCCAACCGGCGACACTGTGCTTTGAAGCATACAATTCAGTATAAAACATGGGAACCGGAGCAATTTTATAAAAATTATCCGGTGCGCTTTGAAGTCTCCATGTACTTGCCGACTCACTGACAAAACCAAAATCAAATTGAGCAAGATCGGCCTTGGTAAATGTGCCATTCATTACGCTGTCATCATCGACCACTGTAACAGTATATGTTTGGCTCAGATGATCGATCAGGAGTGAATCTACTCTGTTTCCCGGATCAGGTGACTTGCCGATAAAAGCGACAGTCTTCTGTGAAAAAGCGCTGGCAGGTACTAGCATCAGAATCATTGATATCATGATGAGCATCACCAGATTCTTACGGTTTAACATAATTCCATCCTCCATAAATGGTTACTTGTAATTTCTGTTAAAATAAAAAACAATTGTAAACGTCTTTGTGACGGATTGAACCCTCCTTTCTAGATTTTGATTTTTCACGCATCGTTGATATGTGATTTATGGTTAATTATGTTCTTTGAAGATGATTTACTTGTTTGGTCAATTTTCCGATTGCTCGTGACAGTTTATCTTTACTCACCGGCTTGGTTAAAAAATCAACGGGCTTATACTTTTTTGCTTCTGCCGCATATTCATTAAAATATAATGTTATAAATATCACCTTAAAATCAGCCTTTACCCGATCAAGGATATCAAAGCCTGACATTCCGGGTAAATGAATGTCCAATAAAACAACCTCAGGCTCAAGCTCAGAAATAAGAGTGATGGCTTTTGCGGCAGTTGCAGCCTCACCGACTATCCGGATCTCCGGATATTCACTCAGCATCATTTTCAGTTCAGTACGAATCGGTCGAATATCTTCAACTATTATTGCTCTTAATGGTTTCATATGGATTCGATTATTTTAGATAGGTTTTGAGTTCCCCATTAGTAATTCTTATTCCTGATCTCAGATTGGGTGTAATAAATAAAAATGTGGGCTTCAAATCAATTTAAAAGAAATTAACGGCATTCTACAGTAATAAACGGTCATCATTTGTGCGTTCCCGGGTACAACTTGGGAACGAGGATATTAGATAAAAATGGAGTCCATTATTTTCGGGTTTTTATTATGCTATTGTAGCCAAAAACTTTGTTATTTTAGTAAAATTTTAAAAAACTTTTATCCACGGATTATCCGTCGAAAGACGGATCAGGCTGTTGACTGACACTGATTTGCACGGATTAAAACTAAAATAATGATAATTTTAAATGAAATCTGTGTCAATCCGTGAAATCTGCTATATTGAAATGCAAATGCTTTTTACATTTATTTTAAAAAAACCTTGCTTGTTTTTGACTGTCTGCTATTCGTGGTCCAGATAAACTGGCCGATAAGTTTCAATTTCGTAACTTGAAACAAGTGACACCGCATACTGTGAAGACAAAGTTGCAGTAACAAAACACATTTATATTTCACCCGCGGTTGTCATTATATTATCATAACAAGCTTTAAAGTTTTAGCATACGCCTATGACATATTCAGTTTCATATAAAATACACCGGCGCAAGCGTACAGCCAGATATCTGGCAACAGCAACGATGGCCTTTTTACCATTTGTGCCACGTGCTTTAATGCGATCATATTTTTCACGTAAATGAGGATCATGTTTAATGACTGTCCAGGCACTTTCTATTAAAACTCTTCTTAAGTTTGAGTTACCCTGGCGTGTTATATGACCAAGACGAACTTTATCACCGGAGGAAAACTGTGAAGGCGTCATGCCTAAATAACTTGAGAAATCGTCCTCTTTGGCGAATCTTCCAAAATCGAATATCTCAAGCAGAAATGTCATGGCGGTTATAAGACCGACACCACGGGCTGAGGTTACACGTTTATAATTTTCCCGGTATTTTTCACTTCGTGAAAGCATTCGAAGATAGCGGGTAACCTCTGCTAAGTCTTCACGGATACTGCGATAATTTCTAATTAATTGAGATAAAGTAAAATGAAGCTTCTCAAGCCAGGTCAGATAAAGTTTACTCCAGTTTGTTTTAATGTTTTCCGGGGTTTTGAGCCCGTGTAAATGTAAAAATGATTTAATATGATTTTTGGCCCTTGTTTGTTTTTTGACAAGTTGTGCACGACGTCGAACAACACGGCGATCCGATTCAATGTCGGCAGGTGGAACAAAGACAACCTTGAGCAGTCCTGCTGATAAATAGGAAGCCGGTTTCATAAACAATACTAATTTTTCTGGCTTGTGAGTATTTGCTTAGTCTCATATTTAAAGTCTCGTAACTATTGGGAATCTTGGTTTTTTCAACAACTTCTCCATCACAGACAAAACATAAATTCCAATGGCCAAAATGAATGTCAATACCACAAAATACATGTTTACTTGCAACAAAAATTTTGATATCTTCAAAGTATTCCATAATGCCTCCTTGACTATGTTTAGGTTAATGCCTTTCGTATATCACTAAATATACTATAGCAAGGGGGCATTTTTATTTCAATATAGGAACTGTGGACTATTTTTTTTTTTGTTTGTCCCGCAGGTGCGGGATGCTGCGTTCTGATTTACCGGCCAAAAACAATGGCTATAGAAAAAATCATTTGACATTTTGAGATTTATTGTTTTATGTTGATGGTAAATGTAAAGAAAACCCCAGATACGGTCGGGAAAGTATGAAACATATCCAGAATATTATTCATAGTTCTATTTTGTTTTCGGGAAGTTGGCGGCGATCAGAACACTTTTTTATTTTTTTGATGAGTCTCTTCCTGTTTTACATGCCTTCATCTGCAATTAGTCAAGCCCCGGACCCGAGATTCGACCACTTAACCACCGACGATGGTCTTTCCCAAAACAAAATCAATTGCATCTTACAGGACAGTAAGGGCTATATGTGGTTTGGTACAAATGAAGGACTTAACAAATATGATGGCTATGAATTCATCGTATTCGAAAAAGACAGCGGAAGAACGGATAGATTGTCAGACGATTATATCCAGTGTATTTATGAAGATAAGAATAAAAATATATGGATCGGGACTGGTGGTGGACTGGATATGTATAACATAATCTCGAATAAATTTATTCATTTTTCCAGGGATTCATCATCCGGTATTCATTTGATGAGTGATAACATCAGAGCCATTCTTGAGGACAGAAGAGGGAAACTCTGGATTGCGACTGACATAAGTATTGAATCGATTGACCTGAAAAATAAGATAGTTCATAGTTTTATTCCCTATCAATTCACACCTCCGGGAGCATTTTTTTCATCGATAAACGTGTTGTTTGTCGATGAGAGCAACTATCTGTGGATTGGAACTGATGGTGCGGGTCTTTGCCGCTTTGACCAGGACACAAAAACATTTAAGTACTATAAGCATGATCCTCAAAACAGTAAAAGCATCAGCAATAATGATATTCGGTCCTTCTATATTGATATGGAGGGAAATTTTTGGGTAGGGACTTATAATGGCGGATTCAACCTGTTCGACAGAGAGAGTGGAACATTTACCAGATATATCCCCGATCCTGACGTTCGGGAAAGTCTCACCGTCAGAGCAATAATAGATGACACAAAGGGATCTTTATGGATCGGTACGCGAAACGGTGTATATCTGTTTAACAAACAGACAAAAAAATTCAGGCATTCAGCTCATGACCTGCACAATCCTTCCAGTCTTAGCCAAAATAATATTCAGGTAATTTACAAGGATACGAAGGGTGATTTCTGGTTTGGTTCAAAGGGAGGAATCAACTTTTTAAATACATCTGGAATGGTTTTTTCACACTACCGTGCCGATGACTATAAACAAAAAGGACTCAATCATAATTTAGTGACATCGATCTTGGAAGATAGCTATGGGGATCTGTGGTTTGCAACAAATGAACGCGGATTAAACAGACTTGACAATAAAACCGGCACATTTACTTATTTCACCCATAATCCTAATGATCCCCGAAGTCTGAGCAGTAATAATATTAATACGATTATTGAGAGCACAAATGGAAAGTACTGGATCGGAACATTCCAGGGTGGGCTAAACTATTTTAATCGCAAGACAAATCGTTTTAATCGATATAAACTGATCCCAAACAAACCGCTTAGATTTCAACCGTCCATAGAATCTCTCTTGATAGATAAATACGGAGTTTTGTGGCTGGGAACATCAGGAATGGGTTTATTGAGATTCGACCGGAAGAAAGAGTCAGTT
>CAYULK010000144.1:0-8118 GCA_964445625.1 uncultured Calditrichota bacterium | reverse complement strand
GCCTTGAGCTGCGGTATGCTATTATAGCCAAAAACTTTGTTATTTCCAACGGATCACCGGGGCGATTAGCAAAAATTTTACTACCCCGGTTAAGATATTTTAACGCAAAGACGCTAAGAATGCGCCACGCCTAGGCGGGCAGGCAAAGTTCGCAAAGATTTTTCTCCTGCCCGCCGGTCGAAGATCCCGTTTTTCGGGGCAGGCGCGGCGTAGAGCCGCAGAATCACAGTCGCAAAGAAAAAAATATATTATAAAAAATCTGTCCTGCCCTCGTATAACGAGGCCTCAGGGCCCGTTTTACGGGGGTAATCAGCGTGCCATAAATATCTTTGCATTGCGATATATATTCTTAGAGAGAAAAAGTTTTGCTAATCGCCCCGGTGATCCGTTGGAAATAACATACTTTTTGGTTGAATTAGAATTTATGATTTTTAAATATATCCAACGCCAGGTCTGTTTTATCCACCTCCAGAACGATCCGCCCGCTTTTCTGCTCTTTTTCCATGGTGCCATAAAGGTGTTTGATATTGATACCCGCATTGCTCATTTTTTGCGCCAGATCCATTAAAACACCGGACTTATTTGGCATCATAATGCTTAATACTTCCCTGGACTCTACAGCATAATCTTGTTTCTGCAAGGCCTTCATTGCCTTATCGGGTGCATCTACCAGCAGCCTTGCGGTATCAACAAACAAGCCGATTGCCAGAATATTAATGCGCTTTTTTTTCAATAATCTGGTCAGGCCATAAATTGTACCGGGCTTATCCTCCAGGAGTACAAAAAGTTCGGTTATTTTTTCCATATTATTTCCTCTATTAAATGAAGGTTCTGTCAAAAATTTAAGATTTAAATTCTTTAACATTCTATTCATTAGGGGTTACGACAAAACTGGCGTTCTTCCCCTTTTCAACATCCAATATCCAACACCCAAATCCAATTTCCAAGATTAGACATATTTCCCTTTCTTCTTTTTAGCCGTTTCAATACTCGTAAACAGGATGGCAACCGGTTTACTGTACGGCATAATCAATCAAACTCTCTTGCAAATCATGTTTTCTTTCCTTGGACATTGGATATTCCTTGTTGGATATTGGATATTCAGTTCTTACTGCCAATTACCAACCGCCTGTCGCCTATTGTTTATTGCCTATCGAAATATAAACCATTCCTTTAAAATTTACTCCTCCCGCATTACCAGCAAGGTCAATCCCTTCACCGATTTTATGATTACCCGCGTTCCTTTGTCAATCCGGATACTCTCATCTCCGGTTGTTGCCCGCCACAATTCACTTCCCACCTCAATATATCCCTCCGGATCCAGATCTTCGATTGAAATTCCTTTTTCAGCCAAAGGGATACCTGAAGATACATCATATGCTTTCCATACAAAGAAGAACAGGATAAAATCCTTTAACACCCACAATATAATGGTAATGATGACGATATATTCAGAAATGACAGCTGAATAATATAACCAGAGAACGATGACTACTACTAAAATAATGGCTGGAATTTGAAATAATATATATCTTAGTATGATGCGTTTTGAACCGATCATGTTTTTTGTCCATGAATTATCCCAAAGGGATGCAATCGGCACACGAGTTATCACGAATTCTTTATTATATAATTGTTCTATATATATGAGTATAGAGTAACCAGTTACAAATTCCCGGTTCCTAATTCCTAATTTTATATCATAGATATTTATAGACGATTTCAACAATAAATCGTTTAAATCTGTTATATGGCGGCATAATTAGTTTGAGGGTGCTAAACCTGCTGTTTCTGACAATTGCTCTTGCATGTGAGAATGCTTTATAACCGGCAAAACCGTGCGCACTACCCAGGCCACTATGATTGACGCCGCCGAATGGCAGGTTAGGATGAACAAATTGTGTCAGGGTATCATTTATACAGCAACCTCCCGATGAAGTTTTGCTTAGAATATGATCAATATTTCCCTTGTTTTTACTAAAGATATAAAGGGCCAGCGGTTTTGTCCGTTTATTGATGCAGTCAATTACTTCCTCAAGATTAGCATAGCTTATCACCGGTAAGATGGGACCGAATATTTCTTCCTGCATTATCGAATCATCATGTGAGACATCGGTAAGAATTGTTGGTTCTATATATTTTTCACCTTTGACAGAATTACCGCCCGTAAAGATTTTAGCACCTGCTTTAACGGCCTGTTCCAGTAAACCTTGTAACCGCCCGAAATGACGATCATCAATAATCCGGGCAAGTTCGGGAGAATTATGCCGCAGATCACTGTTTTGTCCGAAAAATAGTTGAATTTCATGTTCCATTGAAGACAGCAACACATCTTTCACCTTTTCATGAACCAGCACATAATCCGGTGCAATGCATGTCTGGCCGGCATTTGAATACTTTGACCAAACCAGTTTTTTTGCTGCATCTTTGATATTTGCACTTTCATCCACAACGACCGGACTTTTTCCGCCAAGTTCGAGAGTAATTGATGATAAATTATCTGCAGCAGCTTTCATTACCAGTTTGCCTACTTCAATACTACCGGTAAAAAAGATATGGTCGAATGGTAATTTTAATAATTCCTGTGCTACCTTTTTATCTCCTTCTATCACGGCAAATTCTTCGGGAGAATATAGCTCATCAGCCATTTCTTTAATCAACCGGGATGTATTTACTGTCACTTCTGAAGGTTTTAATACTATTGAATTTCCGGCTGCTATGGCAGAAACTACTGGTCCCAGGGCCAGCATAAACGGGAAATTCCAGGGAGATATAATCAGAACCACTCCCCTGGGTTGATAATGAATATAAGATCTGGTTGTAGCCAGTAAAAGAGTTCTGCGCACAGGGATTGGTTTCATCCATTTTTTTAGCTGTCTGACGGCATGATTTATTTCAGAGATAACCACATGAGATTCCCAGAGATCGACTTCAACAGCTGGTTTAAGATAGTCAGCATACATTGCATCACGCAATTTCCGGCGGTTATTAAAAATCCATTTCTTCAACATCTTAAGTTTTTTAATACGCTCGTTTGCCGGAGATTTGTTAATCTGATATTTATTCTCCGACTGAATTAAAAATAAGCGCTGTATTTCTTCCCTGTTTACTTCCATTTTATCCATATTCTTTTATTAATTTGATTAATTCATAGCGCGGCACAGGGCTGCAAACAAAATTTTATTAGCCACTGATTAGCACGGATTACTTAACCGCAACGACGCAATGGAGACGCAAAGCACGCAATGTTTTTTTTATTATTTTAAAAACAATCAATTAATCTTTGCGATCTGTTGCGTTAGATGAATTTATCAATATTCCATAGTATAAAGTAATAGCCTGTATTTAAAAACAACCATCAAAATATACAAATAAACTTCATTTAATACTCAAATATGGTTAATTTAAATGAAAAGTTGTTGCTGTTTTCAATATTTTCTGTTAGTTTGTTTACCCGCCAAATTAACTTTGAGATCTAATCATGAAATATTTATTTTTACTACTTACGCTCATAATCCTGGCTGCATGTTCACCTGATTTAGTACATAAAAAAGAACCTCCCCCACCTGTACCAACTGCCAAAGAACAGTTTATGCTGGGAATTGATAACTTTCTGAATAATCATATTGAGCTAGTCAAAAATAAACGAGTGGGATTAGTAACCAATCCCAGCGGTGTCAATGCCGACCTGATATATACCTCGGATTTACTTTTCAACTCACCCGATGTAAATCTAACGGCCTTTTATGGTCCTGAACATGGGATCCGTGGTGATTTTTTTGCCGGTCACAAGGTTTCCGACACATTAGATGCAAAAACAGGCCTGATAATTTATAGTCTCTATGGAAAACGTAGAAAACCCACACCGGAGACCTTACAAAATGTCGATATCATCATAGTCGATATCCAGGATATCGGGCTCAGAGGATACACTTATGTATATACAATGGCAAAAGTCATGGAAGCTGCCGCTGAAAATGATAAACAGGTTATCGTCCTGGACCGGCCAAATCCGGTAGGTGGTATCCTTGTCGAAGGAAACCTGGTTGAGGAGGGATTTTTCTCATTTGTCGGCCTGTTCCCCACCCCGTATATCCATGGTATGACCATAGGTGAACTTGCCTTGCTCTTTAATGAGGAGTACGATATAGATTGTGATCTGAAAGTGATCCCAATGCAGGGCTGGAAACGGGATATGTACTGGGATGATACCGGTTTGAGTTGGGTACCCACATCACCCCATGTGCCACATTGGGAAACAATACTCTACATGGGCGCATCAGGTACATTCGGTGAACTGGGTACTTTGTCTGAAGGTGTTGGCTACACTTCCCCTTTTGAGACGATTGGCGCACCATGGATAAATGCCGATGATTTTGCCGGGGAATTAAATGCACTCAATCTGCCCGGCATATATTTCAGACCATTATCCTTTAAACCCTATTATTTCAGGGATAAGGATCAGAACCTTCAGGGCGTGCAGATGCATATCACCGATCGATTATTATTTCTGCCATATACGACCGGTTTGTATATCATGCAAACCCACATCCGGATGTACCCGGATCATGATCTTTTTGGCAATGCGAACCGAATTCGCATGTTTAACATTGTAATGGGTACTGATAAAATAATGAATATGCTGAAAGAAAATGTTCCCGTGGCGAAAATAAAGGCTTCATGGCAGGATGATCTTAACGAATTCAAGAATATCAGAAAAAAATATCTATTATATTGATGGATAGCATCAAAAGTTATCAGACTTCTGCAAAATAGAAAAAATTTAGTATTTTTGTCATTCTCCCGAACCGCGTTCGGGATTTCGGAATCTTGTTTTTATTGGATTTAGAGATTCTGAAATAAATTCAGAATGACGATAAACACAATTTTGCAGAACTCTAAAAAGTTATATAAAAGGAGAAATATATGATGATACCAAAACCAGAAGTTTCTGTTATTATGCATTTACCGGCAGAACTTCCATACGCCATTAATAATTTTTATAACATAGTCAAATCGATCTTTAATCAACTGGATCATAACCCGGAACTGGTAATTCTTGATGAACAAAACAATCAGGATATCAAGAATAAAATAAGCCAGATCAATACCGAGGGATGTAAAGTAAATTATATATCCGGTCCCTATAAAACCTTGGGCGAATGGTTTGATGCTGCCGTGATCCAGGCATCCGGCAATTTTATTCTATACATGGATAACATCAATTCTGAGATACGTTTAAAGCGATCCTGTATTGTTTCTTTTGCCATGGTAATGGAAAGAAATCCGGACTGCGGCCTTGTTTATTCTGATTACGAAATTGAATCAGATGGTCAGATTAAGGAGGTTCATTTACTGAAACATCATCTTGGCAGGATAAGAGATAATCAGGATTACGGTCGGGTTTTTTATATCAAGAGAGGCATATTGCAGGAATGCGGCGGATATGATACAAACCTTAAATTTAATACACTTTATGATGCCCGTTTAAAAATTTCTGAAAATTCACGTTTATTTCATCTTTCTAACCGCTATTCCGGTTCATTATATCGGGTCATGGCTGCAGACAAAGGTCATAATGTTTTTGATTATCTGCTGGCCGGTAAAGAAAGTCAGATTGAAGCAGAAAATGTACTTAGTGCCCATCTGAAAAGAATTGGTGCATACCTGGAATCAGGACAGCATTATCGGGAAATACCTGAGCAGGAGCGAGATCCCGAACTCGTGGCTTCGGTCATAATTCCGGTAAATAACCGGCCTCAGTTTATCGGTACGGCAATAAAAAGCGTACTTGAGCAAAGCATACAGAATGTTGAGGTTATAGCTGTTGTAAACGGCGGACCGGATGATCCCACTATCCCGGCAATTCAGGATTATATGGCCGGTGGTAAAAATTATAATCCGGACAAACCGAGGGTTAGATTGATCGTTCTGGATGTGAATAATATTGGCATGTGTCTTAATCTAGGGGCAAAAGTTGCACGTGGAAAATATTATGTTCAACTGGACTCTGATGACCGGTTTAAACCGGATGCAGTCGAAAAAATTATGGAAGTATTTGATTCAGATTCACGTATTGGTATGGTTATTGGATCGTATGAGGTCTGGCAACTGGATGATAAGAGCGGTAAGATAGAAAGAGTAGATAGCGTACCCGTTGTCACTCATGATGAATGGACCGAAGAGAACGGACGCAATAATTTATTAAGAATTAACGGCGCGGGAGCACCGCGGTCTGTTCCCATCAATATTATCAAAGAAATCGGTTATTTTGGTATAAATGATGAACCGTTTGCCAGGAACTATGGTGAAGACTATGAAATGGTTCTTAAAATAAGCGAAAAATACCGAATCGGCCGTGTCTGGGATCCAATTTATGACGTCGTACGGCACAGCGGCGGAACCGATCACAGCATTGATCAAAACACAATTGACCGGAATGATGAGGCAAAGGATTATATGCGGCAACAGGCCATTCTGCGCCGGATTAAGATGAACCAGTAAGCAATAAACAATAGGCAATGGGCGATAAACGATAGGACTTTGATAAAATGCAAAATGTAGATTTTAGAATGTAGAATTTATAAGGATTTTTGAGTAATGATAAACACAATTCCTTTTATATTCTAAATTTTACATTTTACATTCTACATTATATTTTAACTCAGAGACTTAGGAACTTTGTCTCTCTGTCACTCTGTTACTTTGTCACTATAATACCATCACGCGTAAGAAAAGGATATTTATGATAAAAGACGTAACCCTGATCGGAATTGACGGTGGTGCTACCAAAGTCAGCGCCTGGGTAGTATCATATAATTCCAAAGATGAAACATTTGCATTAACCGATGATCACGCCGAGCTCAGTTATGCCACCCTTGATACATTTCAACCGGATTTTGTTCCTGTATCTCTGAATATCCAGCTGGCTGAATTCCAGGCAAATAACAGTAAACCAACTGATCAGGAAATTCGTCAGGGTGAAGCCTACGTAGAAGCATGTGCACGCGTGGTAATATCACTGGCACAAACTACCGGAAATTACCCTATTCTGATTGGTCTGGGTATGCCCGGATTGAAGACGGAAGATAAACGTGGCATTGCCATGGTAGCCAATGGTCCCCGAATTATGAAATATGCTTCAGAACTGGAAAACAAACTGCTAAATGCGGGGATAAAAATGGTTGCACCGGTAGCACATATCGGTAGTGATGCTGATTATTGCGGTATTGGCGAGAAATATGCCCGGGACGGTTCCTTCCGGAATGTTAAAAATGCTTATTATTTAGGTGGTGGTACGGGAGCAGCGGATGCCCTTCTTTTAAAGGGAAAACTTGTTCCATTTGACCAGACTAAATCATGGCTGGCCAAGACATGGGAAATGAAAAACGATCTTGGACTGTCATTGGAAAGATATGCATCGGCATCGGGTCTCCAGCACATTTACGCTCTTAAATCCGGAATAGAAGTACAGCAGCTGAATGAGGACAAGATATATCCGCCAATAATCGCTAACAAAGCGTTGGAAGGTGATAAAGCAGCTATCGGGACTTTTTCAGATAGCGCAAAATATCTTGCCTTGCTCTTTTACGAAAGAATTGTATCGCTATATTGTGGTTCAGGTGATATTTTTGGATTTGTTAATTCCAACCGGGCAAAACTGGACAAAAATCACCCCTATCTTAAACAATGTTTTGACAGCATATCTATTGGTCAGCGCCTCGGGGATCTCCTGAATTCAAGATCCGGAAGCCAGGTTCTGACAAAACCGCTGATAAAAAATTTATCTGACTTAATTGATAAGTCAGATAGCTTACCTGAAGAGGCAAAAGAACATTATCTGCACGGCAATGAACTTAAACATGAACGACTCGTTCTTTCGCCTCTGCGTGAAGCACCGGCATTAGGTGCAGGTATCGATGCATTTTTAGTACACCATTCATAAGTCATATAACATCATGCTTGAAAAAAATACTATTCCCAAAGCTGAGCCGAATATCCGGGTTGGAATAATACTTCCTGAAGATGGTTTTAGTGAGATTATTATTGACATTCCGCATAATATGCCATATGTGGCCACATCGGAACACGGTGAACAAATTTCACATACCGGGAAAC
>CAYULK010000143.1:0-8123 GCA_964445625.1 uncultured Calditrichota bacterium | reverse complement strand
TTTTCCGTTATAAATATGTTGTTTTTCTTTAACTTAGGTTACTGCGAAACTTTAGATACTAACATTGCAAACACGTTAATTCAAATCAATTCCGGCAGGAACATAAAACATGCTAACTACTTGTAATTACTTAAAAAACAACTTCTGTATTCTTTCTTCTTTTATCTTATATTTGTTTCTTTCATCTTACATCCTAAGTCTTATTCACGCATGTTCACCAACTGAACCGAATTCTAACAACCAAAACTATGATTTGAGCCAGTATCGAATTTATGCTGCCTATGAAGGAAATTTGAATCACGGTATTCTAATATTTGATCCTGTTGAATTCACGATTCTTGATAGCATTATTTTGGATGGTGTCCCACTTACTATCAAGATTTCAATGGATTCAAAGTTCCTCTATGTAAATCAGATGCTTCATCCTGCACCCTTTCAAATAAAGGGACAAGTTTTACAGATTGATATTAAAGAAAAACAAATTGTTCAACATTGGGATAAACCGTCAACATTTTCTGAGATTTCAAATGATGAGAGATATTTCTTTGTTTCTGAAATTGATACCTTCCTAGTGTTTGACAGAATAGCCAATAAGGTTGTGTTTTCTGTAAAGGACTCATTGAGGATTAATTCCATGGTTGCCGATCCCCTAAAACCTGGAGTTTATGCCTCTTTCAAATATTCAGATTCTGCCCCTGGCACTGATGGAATTTTCCACTTCAATGCAAAAACCAACGCAATTGATAGGAACTATCAACTAGTAAACGAACCCGATCCCCGTGGCATTTCTCCTGCAGATATGGCAATTACTCATGATGGTAATTTACTTTTTTTGACCAACAATGTGGGCGGGGGTATTTGGCCTGAATCTTACCTCCACGTTATTAATCTTAAGATAGGTGAGCAAATAGCGCGTGAATTCATAACAGGAGACGCTCAATTGGCTGTTACAACAGATGATCGCTATGTCTATATTACAGATCCTGGAGTACCGTTGAATGAAACAGCTCGACCTCTTGGGATATTGCGTCGTTATGATATAGTGACTGGGATTGTTGAAAATTACATTGATTTCAAACTTTATAACATTACTCCAACATTTAACGGTTGGCCTATGATATATAAGATCGCGCTATTTCCGAATAACAAAACGTGTGTTGTCTCCAGTTGGGAAACTGGTGCGGATTTGATGATCTGGGATTTAGTAAATAAGGAACTCTTAGGCAAAATTGGCCTGGGGCGCGGATACCATACTCAGGTAGTTCGATCTATAGTTATTGGAAAAGCTTTGGCAGATTAAGTAATAAGATGTTAAAAATTGTAAACACCAAGTATCTGCATACAGCAAAGATATATTAACTTTATAGGATACTAACTAAACATTTCAAAAACAACAAATGAGAGGAGATTGACATGAAATGTTAGTTTGGGGCACATTTATGATTTTACTGATTCGAAATCCGAAATCAAAAGTCAATATAAGAAACCAATTCTTGCAGATAAATCCAAAACAGTTCTTTCGCTCTCAAACTATCCAAATCCATTTAATCCTTCCTCAACCATTAGTTATAGTATACCAGAAAATACAAATGTTAGTCTTACTATTTTTGATATGCAAGGAAGAGTAGTTAAAAATCTGGTTCATGGTTATAAGAAATCTGGTAAACACTCAGTAATATGGGATGGTAAAAATGAAATTGGATCTACTGTTTCCAGCGGGCTTTATATTTATGTACTCAGAACAGCTAACAAAGCCATTAGTAAAAAAATGTTGATGATTCATTAAACTTTGATTATCTATTGTTCCCGAACGCTAGTCTAAAACTATGCACTTTCTGTGCAGAGTGGTTTAGTTTTTCATTGATAGCCCTTTTCATCAAAGGCTCTCATATTTTTTTCTCATATGACGCTTGAGATATTGACTAACAAAGACTATTCATTCTTGTCTTATGCCAGCTCACTATAGGATTAGTTCTAAGGGAAAAGCAGGTTATTCAATTGATGATAGAGCAGACATTCTCGGAACATTATATTCTACGGGATTATTTAATCCGGATGGGACAGAAAGGACACCCCGGAGCAATTCGGATGCGAATATGTTTGGCAGGAAGGTGAAAGAGGCACTACATCTATTTCACAAGTATTAACCAGAATGTGCGTTTATCAATAAATGTTTTAAGATGACCATATTCATATCTCGGAACACTCGTGCCTCATTTTTAGAAGCAGTTTCAAGTTGCATCTCATACATCCTGGCAAGTCGACAGTTTATAAGCCTATGTTAAATTTGGATCAAATTAAGCAATATTGTGCCCGTAAACCCGGTACACATGCAGAGTACCCTTTTGGCCCCGATACCCTGGTTATTAAAGTTATGAGCAAAATGTATGCACTAGTTTCGGAAAATGACAACCCGCTGCGTGTAAACCTGAAATGTGATCCGGAACAGGCACCGGTATTGAGATCCATGCACGATAGCATCTTACCCGGATATCATATGAATAAAGAACACTGGAATACCATTGTCCTGGATGGATCGCTTCCCGATGAACTTGTCTTCAGACTGATTGATGAATCCTATGATCTTGTGGTGGCCGGTTTGCGAAAATCAGAGAAAGCAGAACTCAAGGCGCTGAAGTAATTCCGTTTATACATTTGACTCGTTCCCAAGTTGTACTTGGGAACGTACAATGTCAACAAAAAAGTAATTACTGACCCTCCCCCCCTTTAATCCCCCTCCCTAATCCGATTAGGGAGGGGGAGAGAGGGGGTGGGTTATTTATCGAATTTTTGCTAAAATAACAAAGTTTTTGGCTACAATAGCATAGATTTCTCACGCTGAGAAATGAATTATCCGGGTTGTTTTTTTTTCAGGAGAATGATTAATGTTAAATGTCGATTTGATACAGACGGTGATTTTCGATCTGGGCCGGGTTCTTATCCATGTGGATTTTACCGGCGGCCTGTTTAAATATTATCAGAAAAAACAGAATTTCACAGATAATGAAATTCTGGAGCAATTATTCAGGGATCAGATTTTTATCGATTTCAACACCGGTAAAATTAAGTCACAGGAAATATATCAAAAAATAATAAAAAAATATGATTTACCTTTAACTTACCCCCAATTTACCTACGAATGGTGTAATATATTCGCCCCGATGGCTGGAATGCAGAGTGTGGTCGAGCGGGTTTGTAATAAATTCAAGGGTGGTCTTTTATCCGATGTTGATCCGCTGCACTGGCAATATTGTCGCGAAAATTTTCCGATACTAAAATATTTTGCTAATCCGGCGTTGAGTTTTGAAATCGGTGCATTGAAACCCGATCCCAGGTGTTATCAACGTGCGGCGCAAAACAGCAATTCAAATATCCGCAATTGCCTGTTTATTGATGATCGTGAAATCAATGTCGCAGGTGCCATAGAGGCCGGAATGCAGGCCCTGCACTTTACCGGTGTTGCAGATCTGGAAAAAGAATTAAACAATTTAGGTATCTGATTCTGAAATTTGTCAACTCCCTCAATATTCTCACGTATATCATCTAAATCAAATTGGTGGTCTATGAGTTCAAATCTGATTAATTCATTGTGCAACACAGGGCTGTAATCAAAAAAAGAAGTCCACGGATTACACTGATTTATCCCATGAGATAAATAAGATTATTTAAATTAATCTGGACAACGTATAATAATATCTCACGGGATGAACACGGATTAAAAAATATATTATAAAAAAATCCGTCCTGGCCCGTTTCACGGGCGAGAATCAGCCTTATCCGTGTAATCCGCGTGCCATAAATATCGTTGCATCATTGCAATATATATTCTCAGAATGTAAAATTATTGCTAATCTCCCAGGCGATCCGTTGGAAATAACAAAGTTTTTGGCAGTAATATCATAACGCAGCCTTGTATTGCGATTTTTTATTCTGCAAACTATATTCTATACATTCTTATAATGAATTTCATATAATACAGGAGTGGTCGTATCATGAAAATGAAAACTGCATTTTTATTGCTGTTTATTGGGAGTGTCTTTGCCCAGACAATCCAAACACCGGTTGATTTTTATGGTTTTGAACCGGGTAGTGACCGGCAGCTGTTCAAGTATGACAAATTAATCGAATATTTGCTGACTCTGGAGAAGAGCTCACCAAAAATACGCATGGAAGAGATTGGGAAATCTCCTCTGGGTAAACCGATGTATATTGCTTTCATCTCATCGGAGGCGAATATTAATAACCTGAACCAACTGCAGGAAATCAACCGTAGTCTGGCACTCGATGCATATTTGTCTGAATCACAGAGAGCGCAATTATTTAAGGATGGTAAAGTATTCATCCTGGGGACATTGTCGATGCATTCAGGAGAAGTGGGTCCGTCACAGGCTGCACCGACAATTGCCTATGAGTTGATCACCGCTAAAGATCCGCAGACTTTGGATCAGCTTGATAAAGTGGTTTATATGATGGTGCCATGTCACAATCCGGATGGCATGGATATGGTAGTCTCGCATTATCTGAAATATAAAGGGACGAAGTATGAGGGCAGTTCAATGCCCGGTGTGTATCATAAATATGTAGGTCATGATAATAACCGTGATTTTGTCATTTTGAGTCAGTCCGATACCAAAGCCATTGCCCGCATATATAATCTGGAATGGTTCCCGCAGGTTATGGTCGAAAAACATCAGATGGGATCACGTGGACCGCGTTATTTTGTGCCGCCAAATCATGATCCTATTGCTGAGAATATCGAGGCCGGAATCTGGAACTGGACCGGTTTGTTTGGTGCTAACCTGATCAAAGATATGACCGCGAAGAACCTGGCAGGAATATCCCAACATTATTTGTTTGATGATTATTGGCCCGGATCTACTGAAACCTGTATCTGGAAAAATGTAATCGGATTCTTAACCGAAGCTGCGAGTGCTCAATATGCCACCCCGATCTTTATCGAAGCAAATGAACTAAGTGTCACCGGAAAGGGACTTTCTGAGTATAAAAAAAGCATCAATATGCCGCTGCCCTGGCCGGGCGGTTGGTGGCGTCTGGCTGATATCGTCGAATATGAAAAAGTATCTACATATTCAATATTGAAAACAGCAGCAGCGCATCATGATGAGATACTGAAGTTTCGAAATGATATTTGCCGGCGTGAGGTCGAAAAAGGTAAAAATGAGGCTCCCTATTATTATGTATTTCCTCTGAAGCAACGAGACCAGAGCGAGCTGGTTGCCCTGGTGCATCTGCTGCAGGAACATGGGATCACTGTTTATGAACTAACCGGTAATGTTCTCTCCGGAGATAGGCAATTCAACAGTGGTGATATAATCATTCCACTGTCACAGCCGTTTCGTCCATTTATTAAAGAAGTATTGGAGCGTCAAAAATATCCGGTGCGACATTATACCCCGGACGGTAAGATTATAAAACCATATGATATCACGAGCTGGTCGCTTCCGCTTCATAAGGGTTTATCAGTTTATGAACTTAATTCGCATTCCGGAGAATTTAAAGCAGCTATGAAAAAGGTTGATGCGGGATATGCTTTGCAAAGTAAACGTCCGGATAATTATTATGCTGCAATTTTTTCATCCCGGAATAATGAGAGTTTTTATGCCGCTTTTGCCGCCCTTGCCAGGGATCTTAATGTTTCGCGTATAAAAAGTGATTTTGTATATAGCGGTAAAGAATTTCCGGCCGGAAGTTTTGTAATTGAGGCCGGCGATGAGTTAGATCAATTAGTTACTTCACTCTACGTATCACCAACATATCTCAAAGAAAGAACTGATATTGAAAGCAAACGGATTCGACAACCCAGAATTGCATTAGTTGAAACATATTTTCATGATATGGATGCCGGCTGGACACGATATATATTTGATACATATCAAATCCCGTTCAAAGTTTTACGGCCCGGCGAGCTGGAGAATGCAAATCTGACAAAAAACTTTGACCTGATCATTTTTCCTGATGTGGCTAAATCAATTCTGATGGAAGGTAAATGGAAATCGAAAAATGAATATTATGTCAGCAGTTATCCACCGGAATATACCAAAGGTATCGGCAAAAAGGGTCAACAAAACCTGTTGAAATTTGTCGACGATGGTGGCCTGGTGATTTCCTGGGGCCGTTCAACCGGATTGTTTACCGGCGCTCAAAAAATCGAGCATTCAAAGAGTGATATCGAGGAATTTCAATTACCATTTAATGATATTTCTGATGACTTGAAGAAAGCCGGATTATACTGTCCCGGGTCATTTGTTCGCGTGAACATTACTCAAGATCATCCGTTAACCTATGGATTACCCGCTGAAATTGGTGTTTTCTTTAGGGGAAGACCGGTATTTAGTACCTCTATACCAAAATTTGATATGGACCGTCGCGTCATAGTTAAATTTCCGGAGGAGGAAATATTACTGAGTGGTTATTGTGAAAATGAAGAACAGCTCGCCAATAAAACTGTAATGACCTGGATTAAAAAGGGCCGGGGACAACTTGTACTGTTTGGATTCAATCCGCAGTTCAGGGCATCTACTCCAGTATCCTATAAATTACTTTTTAATTCGATTTTGCTTACAAACGAGTAATATCAGCTGTGCTGCTGTAGTTAAAAACTTTACTGACCCTCCTCCTTTAATCCCCCTTCCTAAAAACATTTAGGGAGGGGGAAAGATGGGGTGGGTTATTTCTTTCTTTGATTACCGCCCTTTGCCGCGCTAAGTATGGATCACGCCAGTGGATATTGTCAATAATAGCTAAATATTTGGGAAATAAATACGACCATTATTAATGGATTACTATAAGTGAGAGACATGTGACAGATAATACTGAAAGTAAATACCGGATCTTGGAAGAAAAATATGAAGATCTGAAACAAAAATTCCGCAGTTTTGTCGAGACATCTCCAGATCTTGTGTTTCAGGTGTCACGTGATGGTATTATTGAATTTGTGAGTCCCCGTGTTAAAGAAATGTATGGCTATAAGGCAGATGAACTAATTGGCCAAAGTTTTGAACTCACAACGCCCAAAGATGATGTTACCGGGGCAATGAAAGCAATACAAAGTGTTTTCAGAGGAAAATCACTTAAGAATTATGAATTACAGCAGCAGGATAGGGATGGTAGAGTAAAACTAATGGAAGTGAATGCGATCCCAATATTGAAGGATGGTGAGATTATTGGTCTAAGAGGCATCATGCGTGATATCACTAAGCGTAAAAAAGCCGAACAGATACTGCATGAGTCTGAAGAAAGATATCGTGATCTGGTGGAAAAAGCGAAAATCGGGATTCTAATCGATCATGTGGATGGTACTTTCAAATATTTTAATAAAAAATTTGCTGATTTCTTTGGATATACCACGGAGGAGATGAAACAGCAAAATGTTAATACGCTGGTTCAACCGGAGGATCTTGAAAAGGTCGTAGGATATCACAAAAGACGGTCGCAAGGGAAACGAACACGCCCACTATACGAATTTCGTGGCCGTCGTAAAGATGGTGGGTCGATTTATCTTGAAGTCCAGGCGGTCCCCGAAAAAGAAGGTAATGAAATAGTTGGTACGCGATCTTTTATGTGGGATATTACAAGTCGCAAACAGGCAGAACTAGCCAGGATTAATTCTGAAAAGAAGTATCGCGAGTTATTTAATAACATGCGGGATGGATCAGTAATAATGTCCCTGGATGGAAAAATTCTTGACTGTAATCATGCTTTCTTAAAATTAACCGGATATAAATCTCGTGAAATTTCTGAAATGAATTGGTATGATCTTTCACCTGCAGAATGGCATCATCTTGAAAAAGATATAATTCGTCGTGAGGTATTAAAGAAGAAATATTCAAAGCTTTATGAAAGGGAACTTGCAGGAAAAGACGGAAAAAAGATTCCGGTAGAATTAAGAGCGTATCTTATAAAAGATGATATGAGCCAGAAAACACAAATGTGGTTCATCGTCAGGGATATCAGTCGGAGGAAAAGAATAGAAGGTGAAGTTCTGATGCTGGCGCAATCTGTACGTAGCGTCCGTGAATGTATATGTGTAACCGATATAAATGAAAAAATTCTGTTTGTGAATGATGCTTTCCTAAAAACGTATGGATTTACAAGAAAGGAAC
>CAYULK010000142.1:0-8134 GCA_964445625.1 uncultured Calditrichota bacterium | reverse complement strand
GTTCTTCGTGATACTTAAATAATTTGATTGCAGCAGAAGGCTGCGGTATGAATTAACCAAGTTAAAAATTTAAAAAAAAGTTGAGTAAATTTAAATAATTTTTCTTAAATTCCAGAATGTAGTTTGTGAAATAAAATTCAATATTTGAAGAAAGCTGGGGCAATGCTAGAACACAAATTTAAAAAGGGTTATGATATTAAGTTGGCCGGTGCTGCCGGCAAAATGCGCAGTCCGATTGAAAAACCGAAACAGTATGCATTACAACCTCCGGATTTTCTGGGAATAAAGCCAAGACTACAGGTAAAGGTTGGTGATATGGTGAAGATTGGGACACCGCTTTTCATTGATAAACAGAACCCGGAGTATAATTTTGTTTCACCTGCGAGTGGTGAAGTGGTTGAAATTAACCGTGGTGAACGCAGAGCCATTCAGGAAGTCGTGGTAAAAGACGATGGCGAAGATCAATATGAAGTATTTGAAACTCATGATAAAAACAAAATTGATGCTACGAACAGGGAAGAGTTAATAAAAACTATGATGGTGGGTGGGGTATGGCCTTATCTGCGTCAAAGACCATTTTCGAAAATTGCTAATCCCAAAGCGACTCCGCGTGATATATTTGTTTCAGGTATGGATACCGCACCTCTGGCAACGGACATTACGATGATTATGGAGAACCAGGAAGCATTTTTTAAACTTGGATTAAAGGTACTCGCTAAACTGACTGATGGGAAAGTTTATCTTTCGGTTGATGGCCGCGCGGAGAAACTTCCTAAAGCTTTTGAAAATCTGGATTATGTTGAGACACATAAATTCAGCGGCCCCCATCCGGCGGGAAACGTCAGCATTCATATTGCCCATATTAAGCCACTAAATGTTGGTGAGATCGTTTGGTATATACATGCTCAGGATGTTGCTGTGATTGGCAAGTTTTTTACTTATGGCAGATTTCCTGTCGAGCGGGTGATATCTGTTGCCGGTTCTTCTGTCAAACCCGATATTCGCAAATATTATGATACCAGAATCGGGGTACCGATCCAGGCCCTGATGACTGAGGGTGATCTGCTCGATCACAGTGTCCGGTATATCTCAGGTGATGTCCTCAGTGGTAGAAAACTATTTGAGAACGGATATATTGGATTTTATAATAATCTGCTGACAATAATTCCTGAAAACCGGAACAGGGATTTGTTTGGATGGTTAACACCGGGGTTGAAAGAAGAAAGTTATTCGCGCACATTTTTATCAAGATTCATTCGTTCAGATGAGTATGTAAAGGATACCCGGGTATTTGGTGGAAAGCGTGCATTTATTCAAACAGGTGATTATGACCAAATGCTTCCCATGGATATCTATCCGTCCTTTCTTGTAAAAGCGATCATGGCCGAGGAAATTGAAGATATGCTGGGACTGGGCCTTCTGGAAGTAGCCGTTGAGGATTTTGCCTTGTGTACTTATATCTGTCCATCTAAGATAGATTTTGGGTTTTACATTCATCAGGGACTTAACATTCTCGAAAAGGAAGGTTAAGCCGGATTAAATCAAATAATGATAAGTAAAATAAAATAAGAACGGGGATTAAACTTGAACTTTATCCAAAAGCTAAGTGAAAAAATAGCGCCACATTTCGAAAAAAGCGGAAAGTATGAGCGATTTTTCCCGCTGTTTGAGGTTATAGATACTTTCTTTTTAACGCCGGTTACACGCACCTCGCGCGGTCCGCACATTCGCGATAAAATCGATTCAAAAAGATTTATGGTCACTGTCGTGCTTGCACTTTTTCCGGCAATTCTGATTGGAATGTATAATATCGGATATCAGGCAAGTCTGGCCAGGGGAATGAATCCGGAACTATGGCCCTGTTTATGGGTTGGTTTTCTGACGATGCTACCGGTTATCATAGTTACTTATGTGGTCGGTTTGTTCTGGGAGATTCTTTTTTCAATCGTCCGTAAACATGATGTGAATGAAGGATTTTTCGTTACAGGTATTCTTTTTGTTCTGGTATTACCTCCCACGATACCGTTATGGCAGGTGGCGGTGGCTATCACTTTTGGTGTGATTATAGGGAAAGAGGTTTTTGGTGGAACGGGAATGAATATTTTTAATCCCGCACTTACCGCCCGCGCCTTTCTTTTCTTTACATATCCTGGAAAAATTTCCGGTGATAAGGTTTGGACAGCTATTGACATGGCAAAGGATAAGCTGATTGATGGTTACTCGGGCGCGACACCGTTACTGTCTGCTTCGAGTGCTGAACGCGGAGAATCAGCTGTAGCAGCGGTGCAGGCGGCTAATTTTTCCTTTACAGACATGTTTATCGGATTGATACCCGGAAGCATGGGAGAGACCTCTACTCTTGCTATATTAATCGGCGCATTAATTCTGATCATAACCGGTGTAGCAAGCTGGCGTATCATGCTGGCAGTCCTGGTCGGTGGTATTGGTGCGGCCTGGTTGATGAATTTGGCCGCAGGTCCAACATCCCCCAGCATATTTACTTTACCCGCACACTATCATCTGGTCATGGGTGGGTTTGCTTTCGGTATGGTTTTTATGGCCACCGATCCGGTTTCCGGGTCCGGAACAAATACCGGTAAATGGATTTATGGAATTGCTATCGGCGTCCTGGCAATACTAATCAGAACTTTAAATCCGGCATATCCGGAAGGGATGATGCTTGCGATATTATTTATGAATGTCTTTGCACCACTCATTGATTATTATGTGGTGAAAGGGAATATACGCAGGAGGTTAAAACGTGCATAAGAACTCATATGTATTTATGTTCGCTGCCGGTGTGACTATTGTTTGTAGTTTACTTCTGGCGTCTGCCGCTAACTTACTAAAAGACAGGCAGCAGGAAAATATTAAACTTGACATGCAAAAAAATATTCTGGTGAGTGCCGGTCTTATATCCGAAGATAAGATATATACACGCACGGATATTCTTGGCATGTACGACAATAACATTTCATCCATAGTGATTAATAAAACGGGTGAGAAGGCGGAGGGTAAAACAGTAGATCAGCTCAATCCTAAAGAAGATAAAGATCTTCTACCGCTGTATATTTGCCAGGAGGATGGCAAACTAATGGCCTATATTCTTCCTATTTCCGGTAAGGGACTCTGGTCAACAATTTATGGCTATATTGCTCTGGAACCTGATGTGAATACAGTTAAGGGAATCACTTTTTACCAGCATGGTGAAACGCCCGGGCTCGGAGCGGAGATCGTACAGGACTGGTTTAGAAATAATTTTATCGGAAAGAAAATTTACTCGCCGGAAGGTGAACTGGTTTCTATCACGGTAATCAAAGGTAAAGTAGAAAGTACCATCCCTGATAGTGAGAAATATCGTTATGTGGATGGCATTAGTGGTTCTACGCTAACCGGTAATGGTTTAAATAAATTTCTGAAAGCAGATTTATTAAAATATGAACAATTTTTCAACAAAATCAGATCAAAAGCAGAATTGGAGTAATATGTATGGCCGATGTCGAAACTGCAGGAACTACCGAGGAGCAGGGGCTTAAGGTAATCCAGCCAAAGGAAAAACTTTTTTCCAAGAAAAACCGGAGAATAATGTCGGATCCGCTGTCCGATAATAATCCGATCACTTTACAGGTACTCGGAATCTGCTCTGCTCTGGCTGTTACGGTACAGTTCAATACAGCACTTGTGATGTCTATTGCGGTGCTATTTGTATTGTCACTGTCCAATGTAACGATTTCACTCTTACGAAACTCGATTCCATCCAAAATCAGAATTATCGTTGAACTGGCAGTTGTTGCCACACTGGTAGTTTTGGTTGATCAGATTCTAAAAGCCTATCTGTTTGACATTAGTAAGCGGATGAGTGTATTTGTAGGATTGATAATAACAAACTGTATTATCCTTGGCCGGGCAGAGGCGTTTGCGCTTCAGAACAAGCCCTGGCCGTCCTTTCTTGATGGTGTGGGAAATGCGTTAGGATATGCAGCTATATTGTTAATCGTAGCCACCGGCAGAGAAATCCTGGGTAGCGGTAGTTTCTTTGGTTTTCAGGTGATTCCGGATTCTCTGTATGCTGCCGGATATGAAAATATGGGCTTAATGGTACTGTCACCAGGCGCATTTATTTTGCTTGGTTTAATTATCTGGGGGCAGAGAACGATATCTAAAAAGTATGAAGACAATTAGTAAGAGAGGTTCGATTTGGAACATTATTTAAGTTTAATAATCAAATCCGTATTTGTAGAAAATATTGTCCTGGCATATTTTCTTGGCATGTGTTCGTTTCTTGCGGTCTCCCGCCGTGTAGAAACCGCATTGGGACTTGGCCTGGCAGTTATTTTCGTACTCACCATTACAGCGCCGGTTAACTGGTTAATCCACGAATATTTATTAAGAGAAGGTGCACTTTCCTGGTTATGGACAGGATTTGAGACCGTCGATTTGAGTTTTCTGAACTTTGTTTCATTTATTGCAGTTATTGCCGCGTTGGTGCAACTTGTCGAAATGGTCATTGATCGCTATAGCCAGACTTTGTATACGGCACTTGGCATATTTCTGCCTCTTATTGCAGTAAATTGTGCCATTCTGGGCGCATCATTATTTATGGTAGAGCGCGAGTATAATTTTGCGGAATCTGCCGTATTCGGTTTTGGCTCAGGTTTTGGTTTTTTCCTGGCGATAGTTGCTATGGCAGCCATACGGCAGAAACTTCGTTATTCCAATGTCCCGGAAGGACTACGGGGCCTGGGTCTTACCATGCTCATTACCGGCTTGATGGCCATGGCTTTTATGAGTTTTTCAGGCATTAGTTTGTAAAGAAAGGAAGGAAACATTGAATTTATTTGGTTTCTTAGCGGTTAGCGCGGTCACATTTTCATCATTTATTCTTGCACTCGTAGTTATCCTGATTTATGCTGAGAAAAAACTGGTTCATCAGGGTAAGATAAAACTTTTAATCAATGATGACGAAGAGAAAAGTCCTGAAGTGAACGCCGGCGGTACTTTGTTATCCGTTCTTTCTGATAATAAAATCTTTCTGCCTTCGGCCTGTGGGGGTGGAGGTACATGCGGGATGTGTAAGTGCCAGATTTTTGAAGGGGGGGGCGATGTTCTGCCTACAGAAAAAACATTACTAACACGCAGTGAAATAAAGGAAGACTGGCGAATTGCATGCCAGGTTAAGGTTAAACAGGACATGAAAATTAATGTTCCTGAAGAAATATTCAGTATACAAAAATTTGAGTGCGAAGTTGTATCTAATGATAACGTAGCTACTTTTATTAAAGAATTAAAGCTAAAGATTCCTGCCGGTCAGGAAATGGAATTTCAGGCAGGAGGTTATATACAGATTTATATCCCACCCTATAGTTTAATATATTCCGAGTTTGATATTGAGGAGCAGTATCGTCCGGATTGGGATAAGTATAAATTGTGGGATATAAAATCTTCGAATGATGAAGAAATATTTCGCGCTTACTCGATGGCAAATTATCCTGCAGAGGCTGATATTGTAATGCTTAACGTGAGAATTGCCACACCTCCTCCGGGAACCAATTATCCAACAGGAATCGCGTCTTCATTTATATTTAATCTTAAACCAGGTGATAAAGTGACGGTGAGCGGTTCATATGGTGAATTTTTTATAAAAGATACAGATCGTGAAATGATTTATATTGGTGGTGGTGCAGGCATGGCGCCAATGCGCAGCCATTTGTTTCATCTGTTTCAAACTCTTGAAACAGGCCGCAAGGTGAGATTCTTTTATGGTGCGCGATCACTGCGTGAAATGTTCTACGATGATGAATTTAAAGTAATTTCTGATAAATTCCCTAATTTTTCATATACTGTTGCTCTTTCTGAACCAATGCCTGAAGATAATTGGGAAGGCCCGGTTGGCTTTATCCATCAGGTAGTACAGGATACCTATTTAAATGATCATGAGGATCCCGGAGATATTGAATATTATCTTTGCGGACCACCCATGATGATCGACGCAGTAAATAAAATGCTCTATAATATGGGTGTGGATAACGAGATGATTGCATACGATGTGTTTTAATCTGAAAACCGCGAAATTATCAATATACAGGAGCAGTTTTATACTGCTCCTTTTTTATTTACCGGCCTGTGATACTGCTGAGCAAAATGTGATTTATGAATGGCATGGCCGTACGATGGGTACAGCTTACCAGGTTAAAGTTGCCGGTACCACGATTAAAAAAAGTAAATATGAGCAAATTGCATCCCAAATGGACTCCGCACTCCAAAGTGTAAATGCGAAAATGTCCACTTATGATCCACAGAGCGAAATTTCAATTATTAATAAAAGTCGGAATACCGATCCGATAAAAGTGTCCCACTCACTTTATACGGTTTTAGAAGCGTCAATTGATTTATTTATTAAATCGGAAGGTGCTTTTGATATTACCGTGGCACCCCTGGTCAACCTGTGGGGATTTGGACCCGGAAAGCCTGAAAACAAGGTTCCGGACAAAACTCAAATCGAAAAGGCTCTTTTAAATACGGGTTCCGGAAATCTATACTTATCCGGTCAGAATATGATCCGGAAAAAGATACCCGGGCTTCAGATTGATCTGAGTGCGATTGCCAAAGGATATGGTGTTGATGTAGTTTCAGAGTTAATGGAATTGTATTATTTTAATAATTATATGGTGGAAGTAGGGGGAGAAGTTCGGGTAAAAGGGAAAAACGCAGGCAATGTTTGCTGGAAAATAGGGATAGATCAACCTAAACATGCCAGTTTACCCGGGCAGCAACTGGAGGGTATACTCTGTCTGATGGATGTTTCGGTTGCAACTTCTGGTGATTATCGGAATTATTTCTATCATGACGGACAATATTTTTCGCATACAATTGATCCGGTTAATGGTTATCCGGTAAATCATAATCTGGCCAGCGTTACTATTATAACCTCTTCCTGTATGATGGCTGATGGATTGGCAACGGCAACTATGGTGCTGGGTTCAGATAAGGGTTTTGAGTGGATTGAAAATATGGCCGGTGTCGAAGCCATGCTGATTGAACGACGCGACGAAAATAATTTTAAAGTAATGTATACGCAGGGGTTTGAAAAATATCTCGAGAAAGAATGACAGATTGTCTAGTTCTTTGAAAAAGGGATACGGGTTAAAGTACGTTTGCGCGCAGGATGACCTAATTGAGCCATGGTTGCAAATCCCTCTTTATCACCACTGAGACATACTTCTGCTTCCTTGGAGGGGCATGCCCCGCAACTAAGTTCTTCTCCCTTAACTATTAATTTACTACCACAGGAGCCGGCATGTAATTGCTTTTTCTTAAAAATTACACCAATAGAAAGCAGGAAAAACGAAATACCAAATATTGCTAAAGTGAGTAATATTTCCATGATCACCAACTTATTAATTTTTGTACATTATTTCCAACGGTTTTTGTATATTTCCCATAAGAATCTTTTTGTATAATACGCTTTTTTTTAGCTTATGTTCAGGAAGAGCTGTAGTCATCGTAATCCGCCTTACAAAATTTAGGGAGGGATAATATGCCGGTCAACTATAAAATTGATGGTAAAACAGCAGTGATAACTGCAACCGGTGATGTGTTACCCAGAGAAATTCAGGGCGCTTTTGAAAATTTATTTCAGGATCCTGATTTTAAAAATGGATTAAATATCCTGGTTTATGATAAACAATCAAGCTACAACCCGGATACTTTTGCTATTGTAAACGCAGCTGATCATATGGATAGTCTGATGAAGATGTTTTCACCGAAAATTGCACTGGTAGTCAACAGTGATCTGAAATATGGTTTTGGGCGCATGTTGGAGATGTATTGCGATGTGAAAAATATTGAACTTCAGGTATTTAAGGAACTAGACCAGGCGAAATCCTGGTTAGAGACAGATAAGGTAATATCATAGTAAGAAATATGTTGGATACAAAAAAAATATCAGTAATTATTCCGGTTTTCAATGAAGAAGGTAGTATTTCTGAACTGCTTAATCGTCTTCAGACTGTACTAAAGCAGCTAAAATTTTCATCTGAAATAATACTGGTTGACGATGGCAGTACGGATGGAACTTTGCCGGTTCTTCAGGAATTTGCCAACAGGAATAATGAAATAAAACTGATTGTTTTCT
>CAYULK010000141.1:0-8135 GCA_964445625.1 uncultured Calditrichota bacterium | reverse complement strand
ATGGCATTGCTGGCAAGTAACTGAACCATTAATATTTGTGTTGCTACACTTGTAGTATTTCTGGCTAGGGTCATTTCATACCTAATTTTTTTTAATTTTTTCTTTTTTCCTTTGATTCAAATATTTATTGTAATTCTCACTTAATATCTGAATTATTTCACCCATTTTATCCGGAGTTACGATTATACGGGATACACATTTTGCATCGACATGATCCATTTGGTTAAATTTTGAGCGTTTTTCTTCTAAAGAATCCCCCAAAATTGGCGGGGGGAAAACTTCAAAAAATGACACAATAAAGTGATCCGGTTGGTGCTGAACCACAATGTTTGAAACAAAATTTGAGTCAATATCATCTGGATACAGGTGACGGATTTTAATTTTTTTAAATTCAAGCATGTTAATAACTCCAATATAATGCACAAGAATAATTTTTATACATTGTAGTCGGTAGATAAGTTGCATTTATTAATAACAGAAAGAAACGGGAATTACTTTAATTTATAATTACTAGTTAACATTGTCAATGGTTCAGGGCTCAACTAGATATTGGTTTTCCCAATGAAAATCGCTGAAATGTTTGACGTGTTATCATGCTAACCATAATTTAAAACGATATAATAATTTGTCAACAATACCCCCTTCAAGATATCCGGCCTCGATAAGCAATTCTACATGATATCCGACAATACTCAAATCATATTCATCAATTGAGATACGGTTTGCATTGCACTATCTCCAATTTATTTTCTTGATTTTCTCTGCACCGATCTTAAAGATAACCGCACCATCCCTGCTTGTGAAATATGTCTGTATTTGCTGTTTCTTTAATCGTGCTACTGTCCCCGGTGACGGGTGTTTAAATTTGTTTTTTTTTGCCACCGGTATAACCGCCACCAGTGGTTGAATGAAATCTAAAATTGTCTGAGAGGTTGATGTTTTACTGCCATGATGCGCAATTTTGATTATTTCGCACTCCATAAAGCCGGCATAGGGATACAAAGCAGGCTCTGCTTCCATCTCCAGGTCTCCGGTAAACAGAACCCCATTCTTGCCATACTGAATTTTCATGACCAGTGAGCTGTTATTACATTCCCCGCCACTGCCGATAGAATAACCGACATGACCGGAATCCGGATGTAAAATATATACGCGGCAGGTGGAGTCGGGATATAATTGATCACCCTTCTGTACCAGACGTATGGGAATATGTTGATCCTGGCATGTTTGTAGAAACTTTAAATATTTCCGGGATTGATATTTATATGGTGACATTATAACCGTATCTACCTGCAGTCTTTCAATAATGGACCGGAATCCACCGATGTGGTCATCATGGGGATGCGATCCGACAAGATAGTTAATGCGCAAAGTTCCCTGCTGCTTCAGATAGGGGATCACTGCTAACTTACCGTTATCCCAGTTAAAACTTGCATCCCCGGCATCGATAAGCATGGTTGATTTGTTTGGAAATCTTAAGAATGCAGCATCTCCCTGGCCCACATCAATAAAATTTACCTCAATCGCCGGCGCATCGGGTATCGATTTTATAAAGATATATATTATTAATACAGTGATATAAAATGGCATTACCTTAATAATATCAGCAAGTTTTAAGAAAACAACCAACCCGAGGCCGCCGGCAATAAATACTGTCAAAAACAAATCCGGATTTGGTAAATCCAGGGAGGCAAATGGAATGTCCGAGAAACGACTCGTTATCGTAGTCAGAAACCGGTAGATGAAAGTAATCAGTGTACCAATTCCATCAGCCAGATTTGAAGAGATTGGAGCGAATAAAAGGAGAAAAAATCCGAGCATAACGATCCCCCCGATTAACGGGATTACTATCAGATTGGCGACTACGGCAATCACCGGAATTGTACCATAGTAGTACAGAGTGAGTGGTAGTGTGCCAATCACCGCTGACAGAGAAATCAGCAATGGGTTCCAAAATATATTGCCCAGAATTTTATGATTCTTAAACCACTTTTTCCCGGGCAGAAATTCATTCAATCGTTTATAGCCGTAGATAATTGAAATAACCGCTGCGAATGAAAATTGAAAGCCGGGATTAAAAAGCTCACGCGGTTTGCATAAAAGAATGATAAATGCTGCTGCACCGATCAGATTGCCGGTGGAAACCTTGCGTTCCAGCACCTGTCCCCAGAGATAAAGTATAACCATCAGAGACGCGCGCATGACCGGAGGTTTAAAATCAACCAGGATTATGTAAATGATGAGAACAGCTGCCAGAAAAATGATCCGGTTTTTTTGCGACAAACGTAACATGGATAAAATAGTGAAAACGAAAATAACCACGTATCCGACGTGCAAACCGGAAATTGCCAGCACATGAACCACACCGACCTGCTGGAATTTTTCTATCGTCGTACGGTCTATATCCTGTTTTTCACCTAATAACAGGGCATTCATTATTGCACCGGAAGACTCAGACAAATGCTGGTAAAATACATTCTGACAATAATACTTAACCGGCATTATGATATTTAAGCGAAATACGTTTCCGGCATCCGCTTCCAGAATTTTAATCGAATCAGTTGAATTTATGTGCATTAGGAAGCTGATATCATGCGCTGCCAGATATTGCTGATAATTGAATTGTCCGGGGTTACGTTCTGCCGGTGGCAATTCTAACCTGCCACAAATCAGCAGCCGCGTACCATAGATATACTTCCACCGCACTTTTTTGGTCTTCAGCAGGATATTTCCCTGCACAGACAGCCACTGTTTGTTTAAAAAGATTGAATCACAAGCGATGATATATTGATGCTTTCCATCCACCGTATGCCTGGCCTGTGAAATCATCCCATTTACCGCTGTAACACTATCAGTGGTGAACCGGAACAGATGATTGGCGGGCTGGATGGCAGCTGCTTGTTGATATCTCACAGCACCTGTGAATACCAATACTAAGAAGAGAAACAATGTGGCCTTTTCATTTTTATAAATAATCAGATAAATGGAAAGGGTTACAATTGATAAAAGTAGGGCAAAATTAAAAGACAAAAAATATCCGCCGGCAATAATACCTATAATAAACGGTATAACCGCACAAATGAGTGGATTTTTAGCACAATCAATTTGCATCAATGTCTACAATCAAACCATCCCGGGCAATAATAATTTCTCCAGAAAAATACTTTTTTGCCGCATTCAATGCATATTCGTGACTTACTTCCGGATACATATGGGTCAGGAGTAAAGTTTTTACGCCTGCTTCTGCTGCCAGTTTAGCTGCACGTCCGGGTGTCAGATGTCCCTCTATTTTTGATTTTTCTGTATTCGATGACTCGATCAAAGCCAGATCACATTTTTCGGCAAGAATGCGGACCGCATCATTTTCATCGGTATCTCCGGAGTAGAAAAATGTATTTCCGGCAATATCTTCCAGACGAAAACACAGGCTGTTATCCGAATGTCCTGTGAGCACTGATCTAAGTTGATACCCGGATATTTCCAGGTCACGTTTTGCTTCCTTTACTTCGACCGGTATCCTCTCAGCCCAGCTGCCACAATAATTTTTCACCCTTTCATACCATTCGACCATACCTTCCGGTCCGGTCAGCGACAACGGCTGTTTAATATTATCAAGCATCAAATAACGTGCCATTAAAAAGGGTGCGATATCCGCGAAATGATCCACATGAAAATGAGAGATGATAATATGGTGTAGATTTCCGGCACCTATCCGTGATTTATTCAATGCTTGCCAAATACCTGGTCCGCAATCGAATAATAAGCGATCATCTATCAGATACCCCGAACAATTTTGAAATACTTTTTTTTGTAAAATAGGCCCACAACCCAATACTTTTAATTGCATGGTCAATTACCTCATATTTTTAATCTTTTGTTTAAACTTTTTTTTAATGACGCCGACAACCTGATAGTGTAGGTAAAACATAGACTACACAATTTGGAGGCAATATGAAATTTGTAAAAAACATCATCCTGCTATGTATCGTTTTAAGTTTTTCCACAGCGCTTTTCCATTGCGGTGGCAGCCCGGCCGAAGATGCTGAAAAAGCATATCAGAGTGGCAATTACCAAAAGGCAATCCAGTTATTTAGTGAAGCACGTAAACAAGATCCAAAAAATCAAATGTATAATGAAAAGATTGCCTTATCATTCATGAATCGCGGATATGACTTTTTCCTGACTAATAAAAACATCACATCATTTATCGGAAATTTTGAAAAGGCGACTGATTTTATTCCGGCAAACCCATCAGAGGAATTTAAGAAAACTTATGGCGAAATGCTTTTTAAGTTGGGTGAGGCTTATATATCCAGCAAACCACAAAATGAGATACAAAAAGAAGAATTTTTAAACAATGCCATCAGTAATCTTGAAGAAGCGCTTTTTCAGGACGAGAACAACAGCAAAGCCGACAGCCTGCTGGCAAAGATAAAAGTCGATAATTTTCAGAAGATGCTGAATAAAGGTAAAGATTTTTTTGTAAAAGCAAAAAAACAGAAAAATTATGATATGTATTTTTCGGCTGAATACTATTTCAAAAAAGCCGCGTATTTTGACATACATAATGAAGAAGTAAAAAAGCTACTGTCAGATACAAGAAAAAGAACACTCTCGGTATTGAACTATCGTGATGATTTGTCGCTGGCTATTGCTGAGACCAAACGACAAAAGGGTAAGCTGATACTGGATATCAGAGTAAAGAATTATCTTACCGATCCGGTGCTGGTAAATATTGACAATTTCCAAATCTACGATCTGGAAGGAAATACTTATCAGATTGATAAAACCTGGATGGAAACCAAGCTGGGTAAAAACAGTATGAAAAATACAACACTGGATCAGAAAAAAACATATGTGGATGGTATCATTGTTATCTCAATTCCAGCGAATGTCAAGCCGGAATATCTGGCATATAAAGTGAGTGATTCCAAAGAGTCGCGTAAATATTTCCCCTAATATTCTGACCGCCGGATTCAAAGGGACAACCCTCTTTGCTATTAGTAGAGAGGGTTTTTTTATTAGGAATTGGGAATAATAGAAATATCCAATTACGAGTTACTAATAATCAATTACCAACTCCGAATTTATCATTTTTAATTTATAATTATTTATAGGCGGCGTACCCCGTGATATCTTCACCCACTATGAGCGTGTGTATCTCGTGAGTGCCCTCGTAGGTTAATACAGTTTCAAGGTTGAGCATATGACGGATGACACTATATTCGTCGGAAATACCATTGGCGCCCAATATCGTGCGTGCTGACCGCGCGATCCCGAGTGCCTGCGCCACATTATTTCTTTTTGCCAGTGAAATTTGCGTAGCCTTCACCTGGCCGGCATCCTTTAATTGACCCAATCGATGTGCCAGTAGCTGCGCCTTGGTAATTTCAGTAATCATCTCAACCAGTTTTTGCTGAGTCAACTGAAAAGCGGCAATTGGCTTACCAAACTGAATTCTCGATTGTGCATAACGTAATGCCTCGTCATAACAGGCCATGGCAGCGCCAATGCATCCCCAAAGGATACTGTAACGGGCCTGGTTGAGACATTTTAATGGAGACTTTAATCCTTGCGCACCCGGCAGCCGATTTTCTTCCGGGATTTCACAATCATCAAATATCAGTTCCGCCGTATCCGATGCGCGCAGTGAAAATTTTCCCTCAATTACCTGGCTTTTAAATCCAGGTGTGTCCTTTTCAACCAGAAAGCCCTGAATTTCGCCATCCAGTTTAGCCCAGACGACCGCAATATCTGCCAGGGTACCATTGGTAATCCACATTTTACTGCCGTTAAGACGATATCCACCGGATATTTTGCCGGCGGTGGTTTTCATGCCTGCCGGATCGGAACCAAAATCAGATTCGGTTAACCCGAAGCAACCAATTTTCTCACCACGGATTAAAGCAGAGAGCCATTTGTTTTTTTGTTCCTTGCTGCCAAATGTATGAATGGGGTAGATGACCAAACCGCTTTGAACGGAAACAAATGAGCGCAATGCCGAATCACCCCGCTCCAGTTCCTGCATGATTAAGCCATAGGTAATATTGCTCATTCCGGCCCCACCATATTTTTCAGGCATGGTAGGACCGATAAATCCAAGATTCCCGATCTGGGGTATTATTTCAACCGGGAATTTCCCGGCACGATGATAATCAATAATTAATGGTAGAAATTTTTCTTCCACAAACTGGCGGCAACTCAATTGTGCCTGTATTTCTTCTTCTGTGAAAAGATCTGTAAGATTATAATAATCAGGGGGTGTATACATTTTGACACTCAAAATATCCAATTAAACTCGCCGCCAAAAATTACACCATTATATGATTCATTGCCATTAAAATATGAATGACCATATTCCGGATCGGCGATAATTTTGAGTGCATCCTCAGCGCTATATTTAAATTTCTTGCTGTCTGTGCCTACAATTACCTCAAATGACAGCTGATTGGTGAAAAAGTATTCAAATGAAATTTCCGCGTTGATCTGATCATAATTCCCCAGATTATCCTGTGTGCCACCGCCATCTGCCTTATTTTTGACATAGGTAATTGTTGTTTCCAGTTTGAGAACTCTAGGTATGATATCCCAACGATTGCTTTCATAAATATACAGATTTGTATTTTTCAGGTTATTGGTCATCATGAGATCACTGTATACAGCACCACCGGAGATAAAAAAGAATTGTGAAGAATGAGTGTAAAAATTAAAACTGGATATAATCTGTTTTGTGCCAAGCGGTTCTGAACTTGGAATCAGACTTTTGTCATCAAGATCCTGATAAATACCACTAATTAAAAACCGGGTCGAATTGAAATTAAATCCCAGCCGGCCTTCAATTTTGGATGTCATTTTATCGGTTTTTTGCACCTCTTCGTCCTGATTCAGAAGTTCATCACTCACATCCTTTCTCACACCCAGGATCAATGTAATTTCCGGCCAGTCAGGTATGAGTGTTGTGACACCAAAATCAACAATATTGGTTTTTGTGGTTGGTGCATATGTCAGGTTATCTAAATTATTCTGATAAGTTTCAATATCTGTCAAAAATGATACTGCCTGCGGGATGGCATAGATAATCTGACTGCGAAATCCTTTGCGATCTGTCTCCAGAAAAGGATAACCGGCAGTAAAGTACTGAAAACCATATTTCTGATATGACAGGATGAACTTAAACGTATTATATGAAAAATCCACCCCGCCTGTGTATGCATTGTCTGTAAATATTTCCGAACCGATCGTATCTTTCTCGCTGACCAAATATTCAGCAAAGAGGCGAATATTCCGGTTCCAGAAATATATGAACATATCGCCGCCCAAAACCCGGTTTGCTATCGGATCGTTAATACTTTCCTCTATCGAAGATTCATCATCTTTGGCCCAAAGATATTTAATTCCGATATTTACCATACCCCTTACACCGCCGCGCAAATTACCGGCCGCCAGCCATCTCCGGAACTGACCGGCTGTTTCATATTGTTTATATAAATCAATAAGATGATCGCCTTCCGAAATTGCCGGTTGTACCACACCGCCAACTCCAAGAAAACTAATAAACGAATTTGCACCAAATACAGATTCCACCTGCGTCGCATATTTTAGTCCACGAATTTCACTGCTCTGCAAGAAACTCTCACTCATCGATTCAAAAAAATCGCCCAGAATTATTTCATGCGTCCGGATACGCATATTCAGAGTAAAACGCGAAATGCGATTCAGATTTTTGGCCTCCAATTTATTCCATGCATTATTCCGGAGATCTGCCAGCAGAGTAAGATCCATTTCCCTGGTACGCCCGAATAGCGCTACATTAAGATATTGATGCAACCCCGGCACCAGAGTGGTTTTCCCATATTCATCATCGCTTACCGAATCAGGCTTAATTTCAGATGTCTCGTTATAATCCACATTCAGTATGCGGAATGAAATTCGGCCGGTCAGATCCAAACCCTGGGCCATCAGACACATTGGCAGGAAAATTATTATGATTAAAAACAAGTAGCGCACAATCGTTATCCCTCGGAACTTACTGCCTATTTTGCTACCCGGACAAGGCGCGTATTATTACGGAAAATATTACCGGCCATATCTTCAACTTCAAAATTAAGACGATTATCACCCCGTACCAGAGGTAT
>CAYULK010000140.1:0-8390 GCA_964445625.1 uncultured Calditrichota bacterium | reverse complement strand
GTTATGAATTTACAATTGATTGTAAAAACCTGTTCAACTTTTTGCCTAGTATTTCTAAACGCTGATGTAAAATGTTATAAAGTGCTTCGTCCTTTAAAGATTTTGTTTCAAATAATGTTTCAAGATGATCTGTAGTTTCATCATTTGATGATAAGGAATAAATCAGGAATTTTATATATTCCTGCTTATAACGGCTACGTCCATACCCTTCCACAATATTTGATTTTACAGACTTAATCGATCTCCTGATTTGACTACCCTCTTCATACATTTCAAATTTTGGTAATTTCGTCAACGTCATCTTATGAATATCAATAACCAATGTTCTGGCTTCCTGCCAAATTTCTAATTTCTTATAACTCACTCTATTAAACTCCAAATAAAAATTATTTTTTCACCATTAACCAGAAACCAGTATCCATACATTTTAGATTGATTATTATTCTTGTGATTTTATCCTCCTCAAATCAGCATAACCCGGTTTTTTCAAATTCATCTTTCATTGCCCGGCGGTTACTAAATTTATCCAATAAGTGTTTAATAAATTTTCCTGCTTTCTCACTTACTTTTTTATCCTTTATTTTCTTTATCAGCTTTAGCCACTCTGCCGCCTGCCGGTAATATTTTCTTCCCGTATTTTCCTCCAGGAATTTTTCGGCATGCACCGCAATAATCTTAAAAACCTGATCGGGATAAACATTGACAATGGGTCGCAGATAGGACATGGCCGGAAATGTTTCAGAATTTTGGCGAGCAAGAGACAGCAGCTGCTCGTAGGCTTTCTCTTCCTCAAGAAGCTGGATATAAAATCTTTCCGTGCTCCAATTCTCAGCAAGACTGTTTATGAATTCCCATGCCGCCGCCCCACCGTATTCATTTTTAATCTCCCGGTATAGATCAACGGTTTGCGACTTTCCGGCGTGTTTGAATAAGATTCTTTGATAAAGTTCCGGGTTGTCTTCTTTTTTCAGATTTTCATAAAAAAACGGAATAAATCTTTCATTAAAATGCAACGCAATATCCTGAGCAAATTGAATCAATTTTCCTTTTTGGTTAACGAAATGCTTTATTAACTTTTCGGCAACTGCCGGGTTGGTTTTATAATATTTTTCCGCGATATTCAGCCATTTTTCTTTATCATCTGTTTTTTCAAAAACGGCAAGCATTAAATCAGAATAATCTTCTTCCGCTAAGCTTGAAGAATTGCGCAATATTCCGGATAAACGGACAGCGATATTTTCAGTTGCCAGGCAACACAGGAATAATTCAGTAAAATCTCTGATGTGATATATTTGTTTTTTTTCGTTAATGGCAAAACGATCAAAACAGACTTCTATCAATTGCATATAAACGCTCTCTTCAAAAGACAGATTTGCGAATCCAAGGGTGAATTTTCTTAACAATTGCTCCAAATTAGTCTCTGCCAATTCATGCAAGCCTTCACCCTCATAGATGCATGCCGGATCGTCAATACTTTCAAAATTCGCAGTTTTTACCGCTTCGTATATGGCTAATATGTATTTAAAAGATCCGATAACATTGTGAATCTCTAATAGTTCCAATGCTCTGTCTTCATATCGCTCAAATATTTCATCAAATTCAGATTCCGCCCCATCTTGTAATACTTCCCATTCTTCCCGGTATCCATACCTTTCAGGGGCGCTGTCATAGAACCGCGCATAATCTTCCAGATCGAATTCTTCCATTTTTGTCCTTATTTCATTCGCCAGGCAATCAATATCGATATCTCCTCCTAATTTTTCCGCGCCTTTTATCATTACTTCAAAACGGTTTAATAATATCGGGAATTCGCTCAGCGCCTCAGTTAGAAATTTGTTTTTTTGATGCATAGTGGCTGTCTTTAATAAAGCAGTGATATCAGGTGTTTGGGAAATGCTATCCTGCTTTGCTTTCATTTTTGATAATGCGCTCTGGTTTTCAGCTATCCAAAGCCCCAGGGCGATACGGTGTTTGCAAAATCCCTCATAAGGGCAAGTACAAGAAAATATGAAGTTGTCTTCCTTTATTTCTGCTTCGACGCTATAAAAACGGGTTCCTAAAACTTTTGCAGCTATTTGTTTTGTAGAAATAACTACATTCTGCACAGCTCCCTCATTGTACAAATCTTCACCTCTCCAGAAAATCCGTTCGGGGACAACACTTTCGAGAATTTCTTTTGTTATATCTTTCATTGACAATGTAACTCCTATTATTTGCGAATATTATCCATCGATTCTGTTCACTTTCATTAAATTTGGTCAACAAATCCTGAAATTGGTTGCCACATTTTATTATTAGATGTCATAATTTCTTTTTTCTTTTTTTGTTTTTTTTACTTTTTACCTTTTTACTTTTTACTTTCTACTTTATCCTTTACAACCGTCCCATACCCTCGCGCCACCTGCTTGCCCAAACCCAAATAATCGGGAATAATAAAATTAGTGCTGAACTCTCCGGCAAAAGTTAACATGGTATTTCCCTTAAATTTTCCGGTTTTCACCCTGAAACGACCCGTTACTTTTACTTTCTCAGGATCCGGAATCCAGTAATTAAAAGCATGGGCAAGAGCCCTTAAATTACCCCATAGAATTCTGTTTAATTTTACTTCGCGTTCAACCAAATTCAAGTGCCGGTAGACAAAATAGTTATTCTGATTAAGCGCCATCCAGGGTGATAAAAAAGAATAATTATAAACTTTTTCACTTTCCCCGATCATGGTCTCAACTATCTGAATTGATTTTTCCGGCAGATTCACTCTCCGGTGATTCAATTCTAAATATCCTATTTTTTGAAATACTTCTGCGAGGATTTGCAATCCCCTGCCATACCCGACAATAACAGGGTTGTTGTCAATAAATTTAAATTGTATATCCGGATAGACCATGCGAAAACCGCCACCGGTCAGATGATTATGAAGTTCACTATATTGCGGGAATTGCCCGGCTAAAAACGCCCGTAGCCGGGGTATATCTGATTGAGTGAAAGATTGAGGGAAAAAAGTTACTTTTATTATTTTTACCTTTGGCAAAATGCTCCACCTGCAAATGACTGTAAAATTATTTCCAATCAAAATCTGATACAGAACAAAAGGCAAAAAAAACAGTAAGAAAATAAAACCGTGTAATAGTTAATTAATAGTTGATTATTGGTACTTGATAAAAGTATAAATTTTTTGTCAGAATGGCAATAAATACCTGACTATGGTTTGTGTTGCAGTTTTTCCAAACACAACTATTATTGAGCATATCTGATTCATTGGAATATTCAGAATTTGCTCTATTCCTTGCTGAGTTCAGGCAGGATCGTGATTTACCTCCCTCCGGTCCTTTGCAGTCAATGCAAACAAAGTTGTTAATTTAATTATATGCCATTAATCTTGACCCGCTTGAAAACCAATACGGTGTTTTGGGTTTATCTCCGGCGCCATTAATTGACGTATGGCGTCAGATACTACTTTAAATTGCGTATCATATTTCTTTTCCAGTTCATCCAACCGCCGGGATAAATTTTTGTTTGATAAAAGCATTTGGCGCAGACGGACAAAAGCTCTCATAATTTCGATATTAACCTGAACAGCACGTGTACTGTTTAAAACAGATGAAAGCATGGCAACACCTTGTTCGGTAAATACCATAGGTAAAGCTCCTCCAAAATAACTTTTAGATGGAATCACATTTTGTGATACCATATTATTAGCTTCCTTATCAGAGAGAGTAAACATAAAATCAGAAGGAAATCTATTTATATTCCTTTTCACAGCCTGTTTTAATGCCCTGGTTTCAACTCCATAAAGTTCTGCTAAATTTCGATCCAGCATAACTTTCTGGCGTCGAATAAGATAAATTATTTGTTCAATTCTTTCAGCCGGTAAAACAGATTTCATCGCAAACCTAACATTTTGCCTTGATAGTTTACCTTACCAGATTGCACAAATCATGCCATTATGGTTTATTCTTTGATCTTTTTAAATCACGGATAATTTAATCCCGGCAAGTCAGCAAGATGGAGACTTCTTTGTCGGGATATTGGCGACGTGAATGTCGCTCTACGGGGACCTACGTGTATATTGGCGACATGAATGTCGCCCCACGGGGTTAAAAATTATTAACAATCCCGATATGGATCTTACCTGTTGAGAATGTATCCTTCCTGCCGAGGCCAAAATCTACGCTCATAATGCCCAAGGGGGTTAAAAATCGAATTCCCATGCCGTATCCGGGCAATATATCCTGTTCCGTACCCTCATCCGTTTCGAAATGGTAGAATCCCCAATCATTGAAAAGATAAATTCGTGACTCGCGGCCGGTAAGAAAACGATACTCAAGATTTACGTATGATACTGTCGTTCCATGAAACCGGTCTTCACGATAACCGCGCAGCGTTCGGGCACCTCCGAACCAGTAATGATCGGTCAATTGTAATTGATTTTCGCTACCCTCCACCCTGGCGCCAAAAAACTTCAATGCAAATACCTGGTTCTGCCACAAACTTTGAAAAAATGATAATCCGACCCGTATTTTCTGGATTTCCTCGCGTTCAGCCAGGCCATCTTCGGGGAACAAATAGTCAGGTCCTAGATTTGTTTTAAATCCAAAGCTATAGTAAGTATCATATAATAATCCTTTTTGCGGATTTACAGGCAGGTCGCGTGTATCATAAATAATCCCGACTTCGCCACTATAAATTTTATTTTCTGCTAATCGCTGTTCACGGCTGGCAAGAGAATCCGGTGTATATGATTTCTGCAGCAATGAAAATGTCACATTAAAATTACTTGAGAGGCGAAGAATCCCATCAAGATTGTATGACCTTTCAATATAGGTCGTATCTCTGACTAACCGGTATAAACCACCGCCAATATTAACGGGGAATCCAAATATCCAGGGCTCTTGATAATACAACCTGAATTCATCAGAATACCGGTCCTGTTTTTTCCAGTTAACCTCAAATCTTCTCCCGGTTCCAAAAAGATTTCGAAAACTTAAATTAATGAGACCGGTAAAATAACCATCCTCTCCCCCGGTCACCTGCGATGGAGGAATATATCCCACCACACCGTCAAATGTGGTGGTATTTCCTTCCACAACTTCCAAAAACAGTAGATTTTGGCCGGAACTATTTATCGTTAGTCGGGGTTGATTCACATCCTTAAAAAATCCAAGACGGTTGAGTTTGGCTGGAATTTGATCAATTTTATCCTGATTATATAAATCACCACTTGTAATATCCAGTTCGCGCAAAATGACATTATCATGTGTGACATTATTTCCGTTAATATGGATATTTTCAATCTTTACCGTATCACCAGGATCAACTTCGAGATCAATATTTATATAGAAATCATCATCAGATTTTTCCAGTCTTGCTGATGATATAATCAATTCAGCAAACGGATGTCCACGGCGTGCATATAGCTGATTAATTCGCAGCAAATCCGACTCAACCGATTGCCGGTTATATATATCCCCTTCTTTCAGATCCAATTGTGAATAGATCAATTCATCATCAAATACACCCGGGGCCAGACTAATTTTCCCTAACCTGACAATGGATCCATCATAAATATGCCACGTGAGATTTACAGTATTAGAGTCTTGAACTTGTATTGCCACTGAATCTATTCGGCCAAATAAATATCCTATGGATTGCAGATCATCTGCAATTTTTTTATTGGTAAGATTAACTGATTGTGATGTATAGACATTTCCCGGACGTACAAATCCATAATCAATGATCTGATCTGCAGTAATAATATCTGAACCGGTCACCTTTATCTGCCCGATGTTTGTCCGGGCATATATATTCCCGGTTATCATCATTATTAGAATCACAACCACCAGGGATATCCGGGAGGATTCAGTAAATATGTTCCGAATTTTTTTCTTTTTTTCGCCGTGCGGTGAATCCGCCTGTCGGCGTGATCTTTTTTCTTTTTTCTTAAACATCTCTGCGACTCAGTGCCTCTGCATGTCCCGCACATGTGCGGGATATAAATAGATTAAATTAAAAAAATGCTCTTACCTCGGCCTGTCCCACATGTATAATTTTTTCAAAATCTGCGTCATCACGACCATTGTATGACAGAGTAAAAACTATATTTTCCGCAAGAGAATACTCTGCCCGAAAGTTCCATGATTTATTTTCACCCTCGCGTTTACCCCGGGCCATTTCATAAGGAAGTGGTGCATCAAGCGGATTGGAGAGAACTTTGACTAATTGATAATCAAAATTAGCCGTGATTCTTCCTTTACGCAAAATAGAATAAGTAGTGCGCAATAGAAAACGAGTATATTGCACCTCCAGATTCTTGCTTTCAGCCCGGTCCTCTTCGAGACCATTCTCTGACTCCAGACCAAATTCCCAGGACAGGTTCGGCCGGAATGAAATATTCTGATTAAAAATTAGCGAGCTGATGTCGCGATTTCTGGATTTTTCTGCCTGATTATTTCTAAATGTCAGCCGATCACGAAATTCTGTCTGCAGACGAACCTTTTGGAACAAGCGATAAGTCGCTCTAATACCTTTTTCAATATTTAACCGATCTTCATTTTCATTTTCTTCGAGAAATTGATTCAGCAGATCGTCACGATATCGATAGCGAAAGCGAAATGAAAGATCACGATTTCTTTTCATCAGGTATAGATCCTGGTTAAAAGTAATATTGCCTCTGATTGTCTCAGCCGTCTGAAATTTTGATAAATTCAGGAAATACAGATCTTTTAAATTTCTGTTTTTAGTTTCTTCATCCACCCGAAAATAGCTTTCACTATTAATATTGATCAGAATCTTCTGGATCAGTGATTCCGGTTTTTTGATTGTCCGGAACGGATCAATATTCAAACGCAGGGATGTAAACATATTTGTCACGGGTTCAAATTGATTTGAGGGCACAATAAATAATACATAGCGACCGTTGGGATCCGGAACATATTCATCCAGCAGTTCATCGAAACGGAAAGCTCCCCGTCCGATGCCCACGTCGACATAAATTTTTTCTCTCAATGCCAGCTGTTCCGTAGAGATCCGATATTGCCACCTGACATCGAGTGCCCGCTGCCATTGGTAATTATTAACCACAAGTTCTGCCAGCAGTGTTTCCTGGTCACGCCAAACGGTATCCTGAACAGAAGGATCGATAAAGCCGTTTTCGAGGGAATCCGGATTGATATTCTCAAACAGGGATGTAAAATCTTTTTTACGTAATACAAACTCCAGATGACCACTCCATCTGTTCCACTCGTTGAGATTTATTCTCAGACCGCCGGTTTGTGTTTTTGCCTGTGGGAGTTTGGCCCCTCCGCGATTCGGATCAAACAGATTATCTTTTCTTTCAGTATACTGCACCCGCCCGGATAAAAAAGTATGATTGATAAGGCTGAGATACACACCCCACACATTAAAATCAAAGCCGCTCAAAATATCCTTTGATTGATTCTTCCTTTGCTCCCGTTCAAATGAAACTCCGGGTTGAAACAGACCTATATTTTTTTCCAGTTTTCCCTTCTGCCGTATCCAGTCATTTTTAATTGTACCTTGTCGACCGGCTACATATTCCTGATTAATTTCGGCGTTGAACCAATCTTCCTGCGAAAAATTTATTTGTCCACGATATCGTGATGACTCGAAAGACTGACGCTGAAATTGTCCGATATTTCCCATTAGTTTCAATATCTTCCAGGGTTGATAGCCGGAATTGACCTCCCAGCTTTTCTCCTCATCGGTTTGTGGTGTATCCTGAAGAATATTCCAATAACGATTAAAATCAGGACGATTTATTCTGTCTACCCCCCGGAACTTATCATCAATAAATTTGCCATTCGCAGAAAAATTAAACACACCAAAAGAAGTGCCGCCAAAATCCAGATTTGTTGGTTTTAAATTGACCGTAATCCTGACAGCATCTCCCTTATTGTCGCCATCACCCAGGTCTGACAATGTATTCCGGTCAAAACCGGTAATGGCATATTCAGAAGTTATCGAGAAGTTATCAGTGGGCGTATAATTGATTTCTATATCGGCTATTTCATGTTTTAACGGAAGAGGAAGCAAGGTCACCGGTAAATATCCTCCCAACCCAATGCCAACCCAGCGATATACTCCGATACGATCCCGTACATAATCGCCATTGCCGTCACCTACAGAAGAAAAAGAAATCCGGTAGTCGCCCAAACCCTCACCAACGTAATTATAGTAAGCATATGACAGGCTGTCGATGAGCGTATCTATTTTGACATAAAAACCTAAGCTATCGCCGACATATGTAACAGCATCAACAGTAGCAGCCAGGGGATCATCCCCGGCTTCCTGAATGATCCGAATCTCTTCCTCGTTTAAAATACCTTCCTGCTCAAGAATTTTTTCAGGATCATCTTTTTCCTGATAATATTTGA
>CAYULK010000139.1:0-8405 GCA_964445625.1 uncultured Calditrichota bacterium | reverse complement strand
TGCAAAAATCTGACCAACTCAGGATTTATTTGAGAGTGATCTTTGTTTGGTTGTATATTTAACTGCAGAAAAACCAAGAGGTAAGATGTGAGAAAAATAAATTTTATAACTCTTATTCTTTTTCCCATTCTGATTTATAGTCAGAGTTCACAAAAATTAATCATCCTGCACACGACAGACGTGCATGGAAATATACGTCCCTATGATTATTTCCGTGATATGCCTGCTGATAATGGCCTGGCAAAAGTATACTCTATAGTAAAGGATTACAGAAAGCAGTATACAAATATCCTGTTACTTGATAGTGGTGATTTGATTCAGGGCACACCTATGATCTATTATTATAACCGGATTGCCTATGATCTTCCGAATCCGATGATTTACACCATGAATTATATGCGCTATGATGCTTTTGCTGTCGGGAATCATGATATTGAACAGGGTTATATGACCTATGATAAAGCACGGCGCGAGTCAGATTTCCCCTGGTTGTCAGCGAATGGCGTATTCGAAGACGGGACTCCGTTTTTTAAACCTTATACCATTATCAATAAAAACGGTATTCGGATAGGTATTATCGGGCTGACTACTCCGGCGATTACCATGTGGCTTGATAAGAGCCTGTATCCCGGTATTCACTGGAAGGATATGGTAGTGACCGCCAAAATATGGGCGGATGAAGTTCGACCCCAGGTCGATGTGCTGATCGGACTTTTTCATGCCGGTATGAATGCGAAATTCAGTAAAAAATTTACAGATGCCCTTAACCTGCCAATTGAAAATGCAACAAAATTAGTCGCCGAAAATGTCCCCGGCTTTGATGTGATTTTATGCGGTCATTCTCATCAACGATACCCGTATACCGAAAGTGACCCCGATAAAATCGGAAATGCTTTGCTACTCATGTCGGGCAGTCATGCCCGCTATATCGGCATTGCAGAACTGACCCTTTCCGAGCGCGACACCGGATGGGAAATTGATAATTCAACAAGCCGCATTATGTCTCTGGATTCGGTAGAAACGGCTCCGGAGATCATGGATATCACGGAACAATACCATGTTGAAACACTCTCATATATACGACAGGTTATCGGTACTGCCGGGGATACTATCTCAGGAAAATACTCCCGAATGCGCGACAATCTTCTTGTTGAACTGATAAACAAGGCACAGATGGCGGAAACCGGTGCTTCAATTTCTTTTGCAGCTTCTTTTAACGACCGGTTTCATCTCAATCCCGGCCAGATAAGAATCAAAGATACCTATAGCATGTATCGCTATGAGAACTTTTTATACACAATCGAGATGACAGGCAGGCAGATCAAAGATTATCTTGAATTTTCGGCTCAGTATTTTAGCTATGATCAGGAATCAGGCCAAATACAGGTGAATAAAAATATGCCGGGTTATAATTATGATATGGCAGAAGGCATTGCTTATGAGATCCATGTAAGGAATGATCCCGGTGACAGAATAAAGAATCTTATCGATCTTGCCAGGGGTGAATTGCTGGATATGCAAAAAACTTATACCGTCGCTATGAACAGCTATCGTGCCTCAGGTGGTGGCGGACATCTGGCCGCCTGCGGAATTTCTCAGGCGAAAATTACCTGGAAATCATCTGAAGAAATGAGAAATATTCTGGCCGAATATATCCGCCAGATGAAAATTGTTTCAGCCCGGGTCGACAATAACTGGCGCCTGGTTTTAGATTAAGCCGTGGATAATTATTTTGCCTTATTCCCACACATGTGTGCGGCTTTTTGCCACATTTTTAATTTTAAACTACCATTTCTTCTAAGAACCAGACAATATCATATCTTTATTATTAACCTGGACAATTCAATTCTCGCAGACGCAGAGAAACATAGATAAAAACAAGTAATTGGTAATTGAGAACTACTTAGACGATAGGCGATAGGCGATATGCAATAGGCCATAGCTTACTGCCAATCGCCTATTGCCTACTTCTAATTTATGATTTCCCATTATATACTCTGCGTCTTGCGCCTCTGTGAGAATAAGCTATTCTAAGTTAGCAAATCTTTTACTCTCTGAGAATATATATTGCAAAGATGCAACGCTATATATGGCACGCTGATTACACGGATCAAACGGATTTCCCCCCGTGAAACGAGGCAGGACGGATTTTTTATAATATATTTTTTCTTCGTGACCTTTGTGTGACCTTCGCGTTCTTCGTGATACTTAAATAATTTGATTGCAGCCCGGTGATGCGGTATGTATAATTCAGGTTAGTTTAAGACAATAAATATGCGTTGGCATAATTCTGGCAATGTTAATGGCAAGACCTATTATTAACAGGAGGAATTATGTCAAACTTATTACTTTTATTCGTTATTCTGGGATCGGTTAATTGTGTCGGCCAGAATGTATTTCTTAACGAAATCCGGGCCAACGATGCCAGTACAGACGATGCCGAGTTCATTGAACTGATTGGCCCGGCCGGATCTGATATTTCCGGATGGTCGGTTTCGCACATGAATGGCAGCGGTGGCGCTGTGATTTTCAGTTTCACTTTTCCTGCCAATACAGTGTTTCCCGATGATGGTGTATCCGATTCAGGTGGCAACCAAATCGGATTTATTGTCATAAAAAATTCAAATCACAGTGTCGCCAATGCGGACTTTGACTGGGGTCCGGTCGGACTACAAAATGGTCCGGATGGCATTCTACTAGAAAATGCGGAAGGTCTCCGGATCCAGGCACTCACCTATAATGGCTCAGGAGACCTGGATGGTGGTACACCTCCCTGGCGCAATATCGGTTCGGATGCCAATGATGATCGTAGTCTTTCGGCACCGGGTGACGTGACCGAAATCGCTGCCCTTAACTGGTCCCTGGAAGTGGCCACACCGGGTGATTTAAACACAAATCAAACCACCGGTGATATTTCGCTACCGGTTCAATTAACATCCTTTAAGGCAGCAGGCGGGGATGGCGAAGTAACATTGAGCTGGATAACCGAGGCAGAAGTTGACAATCTCGGTTTTATTATAGAACGGGCTCTGGGGACTGACAGTATTTATACAGAATTAGCAAGTTACCTTACCTGCAATGAGCTCAATGGTCAGGGGAATTCATCGACCGCAACAAAATATAGTTTTAAAGATATATCTGTATTCAATGGCCAGAAATATTTTTATCGCCTGAGCGATGTGGATGTAAACGGCAATATAACCACCCATAAATCGGTGTCGGTAATTCCAAAAGCCACAAAAATTGATCTGAAAGAAGTAAACGAAGGTGGATTTCCCCTGGAATACAAGCTGCTGCAAAACTATCCAAATCCGTTTAATCCCAAAACAAAAATCCGGTTTAATCTACCAGAGTCGGATGAAATAAATCTGGCAATATATAATATCGTAGGAAAAAAAATTATCACACTATATAATGGATATCTCAGTGCCGGCTTTTATGAGATTGACTGGAAAGGCAATAACCAGTTCGGGATGCAGGTCTCCCCGGGTGTATATTTTTGTAACCTCCATTCAAATAATTACTATGCCTCGCGCAAAATGGTATATCTGAAATGACCTACCCCCTCTTTCCCCCTCTCTAAACGCATTTAGGGAGGGGGATTAATGGCCGTCAAAGGCCCGGCCCTGACGGGGGAGGGTCAGTAATAATTTCTTTGATTTTCTGTCCTTTTTTTAATTTCTTGAAATAAAATACATAGCAAGGTACATTAAACTAATTAGTGTCCCACTTAATTTTGTATTTTATTACAGGACAATAATCATGTCAGATAATTTTAATATCAATGGTACCGATTATATTGAATTAATCGTCGGAAATGCCAAACAGGCTACACACTTTTACCAGACCCAATTTGGTTTTGAACCGGATGCCTATCGTGGTCTTGAAACAGGTGAGAGAGAAAAGGTATCATATGTTTTACGTCAAAATAAAATTACACTCGTTTTAACCTCTTCGCTCACCGTAGCATCCGATTTAAATGAACATATACGCTTGCACGGCGATGGAGTTAAAGATGTGGCATTTTGGGTGGACGATACCCGTGAAGCCTGGGAATTTAGTACAAAAAGAGGAGCCATTTCCGCTTATGAGCCTGAAACCGTAGAAGATGAAAACGGTTCTCTTGTTAAAGCTGGTATCCGGACCTACGGTGATACAATTCATAGTTTTATTGAATGCAAAGATTATAAAGGTATCTTTTTACCCGGATTTGAAAAATACGTTTCCAATATTCCCGTAAAGCCTGTGGGATTAAATTTTGTCGACCATTTTGTAGGAAATCAACCTGAAGCCCAGATGCAAAAAATTGCTCAGTGGTATGAGGAAAAGCTTGGTTTCCATCGCTTCTGGACAGCTGATGACAAAGATATTTCAACAGAATATACCTCACTGCGATCGATTGTTGTGGCCAATGATAATGAGCGTATTAAGATGCCCATTAATCGTCCGGCCGCCGGACTGCGTAAATATCAAATCCAGGAATTCGTCGAGTATTATTCCGTTGCCGGTGATTTTATGAGCCGGAAAGGTGTCAGTGAAGAATCCATAACTCTTCATCCCCGGGGATTACCACATGGTCCGCAACCGGGAAAATATGAAAGCTCGATAGGCAAGAAAGAGACTGATGAAGTTGCCGTTATGCTGGACACCTTTAGCCCACTGCAAATTACAGAAGAAGCCATGCAGCTGGATGATCCCCAATATCCCTATAGCTGGCTGGAGGACAAATAAATGATCATCGATCCATCTGAAAATAGCGTTAAAGACAATTACAAATTACTGATCGGAACAGTCCTTCCACGGCCTATTGCCCTGGTATCGACTATATCAAATTCGGGAATTCCAAACCTGGCGCCATTTTCATTCTTCACAGCAATCACATCAAAACCACCCACCTTATGCTTTGCACCTGCGTTAAAAGGCGCAGCAGCAGAAAAGAAAGACACATTGGCCAATATTGAAGAAACAGGTGAATTTGTTGTAAATATCGTAACCGAAGAGATCGCCGAACAAATGAATGAAACTGCAGGTGATTTTCCCAGCGATTTTGATGAATTTTTGCATGCCGGCCTGACACCGGAACCTTCAGCTAAAATAAAGCCACCCCGGGTTAAAGAATCGCCGGTTAATATGGAGTGTACACTACTCAAGGTGGAATATATAGGCGATGGAGGCCCGGGAAGCGGGGCCCTGGTCATTGGGGAAGTAGTGCAATTTCATATTGCAGATTCACTGTATTCCGAAGGAAAAATTGATACCGGATTACTAAAACCTGTCGGTCGTCTGGCCGGAATGGAATACACCACTCTGGGCAGGCGGTTCGTACTTGAGAGAAAAAATTATGAGAGGAAAAAATGAAAATTATTTATCTGTTATTGATTCTTTTTCTCATCCCGAATTTTATGTGTGCCCCAAGTTATGATTCAAGAATGAAATCAATGGGAATGCTAGATTATCCTTCCGAGGATGCTCAACTAGAAAGAACCGGAATAAAATGGGTAGGGAAATTAGGAGCAGGTATTAATTATTTGTTCTTAGGCGATTTCTCTTTTTGGGATAACTTATCAGAAGATTTCTATCAAGAGAAAGATTACTTGGATAAAACTATATTTTGATTGGAGTATCGTGGGTCAACAAAGGGTAAGTGAAATGTTAAATTTATATAATCAGAATATCGATTATATGCAAAACAAGAATTTTTTTAATGATTTCAAGGAACAGTTTGATTCATTGACTTGGAATATCTCTGAAATGGAAATTATAAAAACTCCAAAGATGAAATCAGTAATTTTCTTAACGCTAATTTAATGGAAAGTGTCTCTTAGTAAATTTTAAATTCTGTCCAAAGTTCTTTGACGACTTAGAATGACTACATTTCCGTTAACACAAATATAGGAATAAAATCCCAACAAACGCAATACTTCGTTTATCGGGACGTTATACCGCAAGCAACGCTAAACAAATTAGAAACCTGAAAAATGAATAGACTTTACACACCGTTTGACATAATTTGGGCAAAAAATGTAACTAATTCTGATGTAGGACAAGCGTATATGGATTTGGAAAATAAAGAATTTACTTTACATTTTCCAAACCATCATAAAGGAAACGTTTTAAGTCCAAAAATTGGTGAAATAATTGTAATTCATCAAAACATAAACGGACAAAAAGTTTTTACTCATTTAGTTACGCCTGTTGACAATACAAGACTTGAAGGAAATAGAGAAAACTATAAATATGGTAGAAAAGTAAGAATTATTTCAAAGGTTGATTTACAGAATATAATTCCAGTTTCAACAACATTATGGAACAATGTAAATTTTCAAGGAATTAGTCAGGGAAACGCTTGCGAAATTGCAAATATTTCAAATGTTGATAATTATGACATTTTATTGCAAGACATTTGGAATAAGTTTAAACCATTTTTTCAGACCGATTTCATAACGGCGGCTTCATTTACTGAAAATATAGAAAACGAAATTGAAAATTCAGAACTTTCAATTTCTGTAACAGAAGGTAAATTGAGATTAGTGACCCATTATGCAAGAGAAAGAGATAGAAATATTATCATATCAAAAAAAAGACAGGCATTAAAAAATGAACTTTTTAAATGTGAAATATGTGAATTCTCATTTATTGATAAATTTGGAATTGAGTTTATTGAATGTCATCACAAGACACCAATCTCTCAATCAGGAGTAACAGAAACAACATTGAATGATTTATGTTTGGTTTGCTCAAACTGTCATAGAATGTTGCATAAAAAATTTTATGGAGACTTTTTAACAATGGAACAATTAAAACGAAAAATAAGCACAAACGCCTAACGAAATAAGGCATAGAAGTGTTGCGTGAGACAGAATAATACACAAATTACCAGCATCCTAAGCCAATACTTCATGCCGGTGTTGGACTTGGCCGCTTTGGCTGGTATACATATTATATGAGGATTGCTTTTTGTGGCAGTGCATTTAGATTATACCAGAAATATAAAAATTTACAAATTATTATGCAAAAAATACTGCCGCGAAGCGGCTTAGTCCAACAATGTATGAAAATAATAGCCGAAAGAGTAGTAAATTCAAGAGTTGTAGTCTGCTTCAGCTTCATCGTAAATTAGAAAATGAATCGCCTTCATGAGCTTTCCGGTTGCTGGTTATTTGCTACTCTTGAACCCTGCGCTCCCGGTGCACGAAATGCCCCAAAAGTTAGTTGTGCTGAACGAATAGTAAATGCACGCATATCTGATGTATGGTTTGGCATTGAGGATAAAAACCCTAAAATTGATCACGGCGGAATTGATCATTTGGTCGATAATGGTGTAAAGGTTCATCAATTCATACCTGAGTTTCACAAAGAGATTGAGGAAATAAATGAAGAATTCATGAAGTGGGCTAATTTAAAAAACAATGAGGAGAAAGTTAAGAAATTAAAATCTCAGGATCATCTTAATGAAAGAGCCACTGCAACCAATGTAGATAGTCTTTCAGACATTGCACTCCAAAAGTTCTTAACAGAATCAAAAAGAAACTATAAAACTAAATCAGAAGAGTTTCTTCAGGAACTTAAGGAGATGGATTTATTAGAGTATGATGAAAAATCAAAAAACTATCTTCCGACTGGAAATGCGATTCTTTTGTTTGGAAAAATTCCAAGAAACAAATTCCCTCAAGCATCAATTAAAGCAAAAGTTAATTATGGAGACGGTGAAACCGGAGCAGAGTCTTTCGATGATGCATTAGTGCTTATACCCGATAAAGTAGAAGAATGGCTCAGAAAGGTACTACCTGCAAGTATTGACCGGTCGAAATTCAAAGCACAGCAGGTTCCTTCTTTCCCTGTTGAAGTTATCAGAGAATCTGTAATTAATGCCATTGCCCATCGTGATTATGCTTTGGATGGTGCGAAGGTACAGATTGAGGTCTACCCTGACCGAATTGTCGTTAAAAGCCCTGGTGAACCAGTTCCACCTATTACATTAGAAGCTTTGAAGAATTATACTGCAACATCATATAGCCGGAACAAGAAAATTACGTTTGTTTTTAACAAAATGGAATATATGGAAGAATCCGGCGTTGGTATGGATACTTTCCGGTCACTGCGTGAGAAGCATAAACTTCCTTTACCAATTTTTGAACACGATGGATGTAACATTGTGGTGAGCTTCCCCAGAACGAATGAAGCAGTAAAAGTAGTTAGTAGTAATAAAGCAATTGGTGAGCTGACCGATGCACAATTATTGGGTTATGAATGGTTAAAATTTGTAAGAGAAGCAAGTACTCGTGAGTATTCTTCACATTTTAATATTGGATATAAGACTGCTCAACGTCATTTAGCTAAAATGAGAGAACTTAGTACACATATTCATAAATATTATGACGTATTATTATTGTATCAATATTAAA
>CAYULK010000138.1:0-8432 GCA_964445625.1 uncultured Calditrichota bacterium | reverse complement strand
TTACAATAAAAACGCATACTTTAAAACTTGACACTTAAACATACCAACTCTGCGTTAAATGAGTATATCAATTTTGTAAAACTTTGCTAATCGCTCCGGCGATCCGTTGGAACTAATAAAGTTTTTGGCTAAAATAGCATAAATAACTTACGCAAAGTCGCAGATAAAAGATTTACTCAATTTTAAAGAATAGAAATTCTGACGAAGAGATTAGTATGAACTCACTATTTAAGATGTATGATGGTCAGGAACTCTTGTCGGATATAAAACTAAAACCGACGATAATTCTGCTCAGTTCAGCCTTGCTGGTTACAATCCATTCCTATTTTGGATCCATTGGTTTCGCCGTAAAAAATACTGAGATCAGCAATGTCATTAATCCTGTCACATACATGTTCTTAACCGCATTCGTTCTGTTCGGTTTACTACCGGCACTGACAATAAAAATTGGATTTAAAGAATCATTGAACAGTTATGGCGTCCGTATCGGCGACTGGAAAGTTGGTCTGAAATTTACCATTATATTATTTCCCATTATACTGATTCTTCTTCTTTTACCATCGGCCTATACACCGGAGATGCGCGTATTTTTTCCTTATGACCGTAGTATTACTTCATTATCCGTTGAATGGCTGCAAATGGAATTCTGGCGTGGAATATTGTATTACGGTGTCTGGGAATTTTTCTTTCGCGGATTTATGCTGTTTGGCCTGCGTAAATATGTCGGAGATTGGATGGCTATTTGTATCCAGGTGATTCCGCAATGTCTGTGGCATATCGGTATGCCAACCGGTGAAATCTTCTCCTCAATAGCTGGTGGTATTCTATTTGGATATTTGGCTTTGCGTACAGGTTCAATCATCTGGCCATTTTTATTGCATTACCTGATCGGCATTGGCCTGGATTTTCTGATTCTGATCACATAATGGAATAATTTATGCACAAGAAATTCGAATCCTGGGCTCTGATCGAACTCAGTGTTGATCTGTTCAATATATCATTCACCCTGCTTTTATTAATCCTGACAATTACAAATATTTCAGCCGTACCGGCATGGTGGATACATGCGCTAAAAATTCTTATAGTACTGCTGTTTTATCCCGTGGCGGCATATGGAATCAGAAAAATATCGCATGATTTAATACATATTTCATTGCATATTGCTCTGGTTGTGGGCTTATATTCATTTTTATTCCAGGCTATTGCCCCCCTGCAACACATTATCCACCCCGGCTGGATGGACTCTTCTGTGATTGCGATTGAAACCAGGATTTTTGGGAGTGAACTGTCTTTGTATCTTGAGCAATTCACTTTTCCGCTGCTCACAGAATGGATGATGTTTGCCTATGTTATCTATGTGCCACTGGTTCCGGTGATTGCTTTTATCTGTTACTTCTCTGAGGGAAAACTGGCCGCAGAAAGCTATTTGCTGACGCTTGTGATTTCTTATGCAGTTTGTTTTATTGGATTTGTATTATATCCGGTGGCTACGCCGCTATTTTATATGCCTGAGGTGTATCAGGTGCGTTTAGAGGGATGGGTTTTTACCTGGTTTGGTGAATGGATCCGCGACAATCAACATAATCCGGGAGGTGGTTTACCCAGTCCGCATACCGCAGCCGGCACTGTTATGCTTTTCTTTATGTATAAATATAATCGTAAAATATTTTATCTTTTATTGCCGATCATAATTACACTGTATATATCTACAACATATGCCCGGTATCATTACATATCTGATGCCATTCTTGGAATCATTGCTGCGTTTATTGTCTATGGATTTACCCGGAGATATTTCAGTCGTATTTCGGGATGAGGAGAACTTTTATGGCTGTATTATTAGGAATCGGTTTGGGAACATCTGGTGTGAAGGTCCTGGCTATTAATGAAACGGGTGAAACTTTTGACTCCACCAATGTCAGTTATCCTCTTCTTTAACCATGTGCCGTATGGTCAGAACAAAATCCGTTAGATTGGTGGCAGTGGGCAGTTGCGCCAATACAAAATTAAAGCATTTGATATTTATTAATCAATCTGAATATTGCCAATCAACTGCTCGATCTCCAGGCGGCTGATGCGTGCCAGAAAACGGGCGACGATCAATGTACTTTGTGAGCGAATGAGATTCACCTGGGCATCCCTAAATTCCAGTGAGGTTGTAGCGCCGATATTGTATTTATCCTCCTGCAGAGTAAGATTCTGTGTAGCGGCCACTACATTCTGTTCTTCCAGTTCCACCAATTCCAGCCTTTTCTGCATTGTCACAAATCGCTCTCTGACCAGACCGGCAATTTTATTTCGCACATCCTGCAATGTCAGTTCGCTGTTGCGTTCCCGGAGGATGGCATTTTGCCGGTTTATATTATCACGCAGACCATTGAACAGGTTATATGTTAGCGTTAAATCTCCGGTATATTCTTTAATCTTTGATTTTACCGGTTCATCAAAGCGGGGGCTTTCACTGTTTAAAATCAAATCTGTATAATTATAATTAAAATTGAAAAACAATCTGGGATAAAATGGAGATTCAGCCAATGAAATATTCTGCCCGGCAATTATTTTACCTTGTTCGGCAATCGATAATGTACTGTTTTTTTTCAATGCCAGATCCTGAAGTTCATCAACGGTGTATGGAAGAGGATATATATTAATTTCCTTCTTAACGATAATAGGAATAGATACATCTCTTCCCAGGAAAATATTTAATTCCTTTTTTGCTACAAGCAGTCTTAACTCCTGATTCAATAATGTAGAGCGATCATTGTTGAATGACACCTGGGCGTTAAGATAATCGGTTGAAGACGCACTACCCAGTCCCTTTTTTACTTTTTCCTTTTCCAGACGGGTACGTGAAACTTCAAGTGCATTTTTTACCACATCGAGCAATTCTTCCTGCTGAACCACATTTAAGAATCCAATAAGAATGGCAACAACACTCCTTTCAATTGAATTTCTGGCCTGAAATTCGCCAAGCTTTGCCAACTCACGAAATTGACTATTAGTCGTAAACATCCTGAAACCATCAAATAAAGTCCAGTTGATTACGACGCCGGCATTCAGGTTTTTTGTGTCTGAATTACCAAAACTGAATGGTGAATTAGTCTCCTGTTTACTATGTGCCAGTCTATATGAGGCATTTACATCCAGAACCGGTAAAAATTCAGCGGTACCTTTCCCTTTATTATTAGTAGCAATTTCTCTGTTATTTCGTGCAATCTGAATATCAAAATTATTTTTAAGACCGATCGCGATGGCGTCTTCTGCTGTCATGATCTCCTGAGCAAATCCGGAAATCACTAGTATTAATCCAATAAATAATATTTTAAACATCAATACCCCATTATATATTTATATGTCATTCTGAACTTGTTTCAGAATCTAATATTATTGATTCTGATATCCTGAACCCCCAACCTCAGTGCTTTGTTTCATAAATTCGGTGACAATTAAAAAAGATATTAGACAGGATTGCAGGATGAACAAAATAAATAATATCCTGTTTTTCATGTAAATCATGTCAAAAATTTTATGTCGTCGTAAATATGAAATTAGATACTAAGTTCAGGATGTCCTCATTAATACATACCGCAGCCTTTGGCTAAAATAGCATAAAGTGTTTTTTATCCGATTTCTGTAGCATGCAATTCTTTTACAGCCGGTTCCACATCTTCTGCAGTTAATTCCTTGCCGCGTAATTTTGCCATAAAAGTGCGAATCCGGTTCAGAACCAGAAATCCTGCCGGCAGGACCAGTAATAACACCACGGTCCCAAAGATCAGTCCATAAGCGACCGATATTGCCATCGGAATCAGAAACTGTGCCTGGCGGCTTGTTTCCAGAATTATCGGTGTCAGACCAAAGGCCGTGGTAAAAGTAGTTAACAATATTGGACGAAGCCTTGATAAGCCGGCATTAAAGGTCGCATCATATACTTTTTGTCCTTCTCTCAAATTGCGGTTGATTTGGTCAACAAAAACAATGCTGTCGTTAATAATAATTCCCGAAAGCGCAAGCACACCGTATAATGACAAGAATGATAACTGTGCGCCCTGGATGCCATGTCCTAAAATAGCGCCGACAATTCCCAGCGGGATCAAAGAAAAGATTAACCCGGCCTGCGCTGTGGATCTGAATACGAGGATAAGCAGGATAAACATTCCGATTAACGCCAGTGGAAAAACCCTTTGCATAGATCCGATCTCTTTTTCGCGGCTGCGGGATTGACCCTCAAATGAGGCCTGTACACCGCTGACCTGAGATAAGACCTCCGGGACAAAAACATCCTGAATCTGATCCTGAATCGGTGGCAGATCGGCTTTTTCATTTGTCAAATTGGCCTCGACCTTGATTTCACGCTTCTTTTCCAGGTGATTGATAACAATAAGCCCGCGTTTAATCTCGTACTCCGCCAGTTTGCTGAATGGATAGCTTTCGCCTGCAGGAGTACGAATGCGCATCTGGTCCAGGTACCCGGTTGCCGCACGGTCTGCCATAGGATATCTCACCCAGACTCTGATTTCATCGCGTCCACGCTGGATTCTCTGAACTTCCTGGCCAAAAAATCCCTGCCGCACCTGACCTGCGACATCGGCCAGTCTTAAGCCAAGTGCATGGGCCCGGGGTTTTAGTTTGATATTTACTTCCCGGCGTCCCTCCTGGTTAGAGTCAGTGATATCTTTTAAAGGACTGAAGTTCTTTAATTTTTGAACCAGCAGATCCCGCGCCTTGCTTAACTGAGCCAAATCATTGCCCAACAGGCTGATAGAAATCGGTTTTCCAAAGAATCCCTGTTGTCCAAAAGTAATATTTTGTGCCCTGGAAACCGGTCCTACTGCCTCACGCAGCCGCTGAGATATTATGAAACTTTCCAGGTTACGGCTTTCTCCATCGAGCAACTCTAAGAATAAGCGTCCGGTATTGCTTCCCGACTCGCCAAAATCATTCCGGCCGATTTCACGCCGGATGCCCAGAATTATATCTGCACCATCATCCCGTTCTGCTTTAAACTCATCATTCACCTGCCAGCAAATTCTTTCAATTCCTGCCAACAGAGAGTCGGTTTCAGATTCCTGGCTTCCGGCAATCAGGGAAACGTTTATAGGGAGGTTGTCAGAATCAATATATGGAAATGGTGTTGCTCCGATGAATCCGCCGAGGAGTAATCCGATAGTAATCATAAAAAAAGCAACCGGTGTAACCAGTGTAATCCATTTGTGTTTCATTACGAAACTCAGACTTGGAGCGTATGTTTTGTATGTAAAATTATGTATGAACTTTTCAATTCGTTTCCGTGCAGGGCTATCCTCTTTATGCGGATGTAATCCTTTGGAATGGGCAAGGTGCGGTGGTAAAATTACAAAGGCCTCAATCAACGAGAAAGCCAGGGATGCAACAACCACCAGAGCCATATGCCAGATAAATTTTCCCATAAACCCTTCCAGAAAAAAGAATGGGATAAATATAATGATGGTGGTCATCACCGAGGTGAAAACCGGTGCGATCATTTCGGTGGTTCCGTCTACTGCTGCTTTAAACGCAGGAACGCCCTTTTCATAATGGGCAAAGATGTTCTCACCCACCACAATGGCATCATCGACTAAAATTCCGACAACAATGATCATACCAAAAGTTGAAATTGCATTTATCGTAATGCCGACCAGCGAAGCGATAATAAACATACCGGCAAATGAGAATGGTATACCGATTGAAACCCAGAAGGAGAGACGCATGTTCATAAACACACCAAGCGTAATAATCACCATTATCAAACCGATTAAGCCGTTATTGCGCAATAATTCCAGACGTTGACGCAGATTAATGCTCCGGTCGTCCAGCACAATCGCCTGAATTTTATTATTTTTTGCATTGAAGTCGTTTACTTCCATGTGTGTTCGGTTAACTACATCAAGAATGTCTTCACTGGTTGTTTTATCAACACTTAAGACGATGCTGTTCTTGCCATTATAATAAACCTTATTCGGATTATCTTCCCAACGCTCTCTGATTGTTGCTATATCCCGCAAATAAATGGCCGTACCCTGTCTGCTACCGCGGACAATGATATCTTCCAGATCTTTAGCGTAATAATTCCTGCCATAGGCACGGATCAGTATTTCTTCATCCGCCGTCTCTATTTTACCACCGGAAATATTAATATTTGCTGATCGCACGGCTGCGGCAATTTCATCAAATGTTAATTCATAACGACGCAGGTTTGATTCTGAGACCTCGATAGAAATTTCAATATTGGGTAAACCGGCCAGACTGACTTGCGATATTTCCGGTGAAGCCAGTAATTCATCACGCAGATTTTCGGCAATAACTTTCAGGTTGAAAAGATCGGTCTCTCCGTGTATGACAACAGAAATGGCCCGGGACCGGAATTTTTGTTCAAAAATGACCGGTTTTTCAATGCCCTGAGGAAATGAATTTATCTGATCTACCGCATTTTTAACATCGTTGAGTATCTTATCTACGTTTGATCCGTATATAATTTCCACAGAAACAGTGGCGCTATTCTCGCGTGAAACGGATGTCACCCGCTCTATACCTTCCAATCCATCCAGATTCTCCTCTATTTTCAGGATAACACCTTCCTCAATTTCCTGCGGTGATGCGCCCGGATAAATTACCTGAATAGTTATGATACCGGTCTGAAGTTCCGGAAAGAAACTATAGCTCATTTGTGAAAAGGTGATCAGACCGAAACCAATTGTACTGAACATTACCACGTTGGCCCAGATAGGGTAACGGACAAGAAAATCTATAATCTTACGCATGTATTACCTCTTATTCCTTTGTTGGAAGGATTGGTTTGGCGAGCATACCCTCAGCCACACCCTGCAAAACTTCGGTGATAAGAGTATCATTTATAGCTAATCCTCCATTAAGGATAACGCTGTCGAGCTCATGGCGTGCGATGTCAATTTTGCGATATTCCAGGTGACCATTATTCACCAGGTAAACATACCGATCTTCATAAATCAGTTTCCTTGGGATTACCATTGCGTGTTCAATTTTTCTGCCAGGGATGACAGCTTTGAGAAAGACACCGTTAAACAGTCCGGATTTTTTTGAATTATTTACATCCATAAATACCTGAACAGTTTGTGTACGGGTATCGATATTCTTGCCAATACGTATCACCCTGCCATACCAGGTACCACTCATTTCTGCGGATGAAAACTTTACCGTTTTGTCTCTGTCAATCCATTCTATATCCTGAATTGACAACGGAACTTCAATTTCAAGATCATCCAGGTTGATAATTTCACCCAATCGTGTTCCGACACGTGCTGTTGATCCGGCATGTAATTCTGTAGAGATTATTGAGCCATTAAATGTCGCGACAAAGAAATGTTTTTCCAGTTGGATCTCCAGATTTCTTATCTGGAAATATAATTTATAGACATTGAACCGGGACAAAAACAGTTTGATCTTTTGATTTTGCGTATCCGGCATAAGTGCTAAATTTTTATCATAGCTAATAGTATTGAAATAGTCTTGCCATCTGTTATAATCCTCCGGAAAATCCACTTTAATTTCCGGCAGGACGGTGGATAACGCATTGAGCAGATCACTTTTTACGCTGTTTATATTAAACCGGATCTGGCGGTCGTCAACTTTTATCAGAATATCGCCCTTTTTAAAATCCTGAGCCGGTCGAAAAGGTACTGTTCCGGGGACAAGATTACCATTCACTTCGCTTATCAATACAACCGGTTGTGCTGATGCTACCCGCCCGTATCCGGTTATCTGCGAAGTGACTTCGGTCAATTTTACTAATTGTACTTCAACAATTTTTGTCTGTAATTTTTTCGCTGCTGAAGGTAAATCTTCACGGAAAGACATAAGAAATTGCATGATAATAAAACCACCCAACAATATGGCAATAGGGATAATAATCATCTTTTTTTGCATGAAAAAACCTTTCGTTACCTGTTTAATATGCTCTGTAACGCATAAAAGGATTTATTTTATTCGATTTGGATTTTGGAATATATGATTTATTCAAATAAAAGGCAGTAGGGTACTGAAAATTGTGAAAATGATTGAATTCTCGGATCTTTAACCTTAGGCACATCGATGATAATCAATTACTGCGGAAGATATGATATAAATCTGTTTTTATGACGAAAATTAATCCTGTCATCGACATTTCCCAGGCCCTGTTTGATCAAATGGGCATTTATAAAGGTTTTATTTTTTAGATATAAATATACATGTAAATTATTGTGATTATCATCCAGAGTATAGTAAACTTTCTTCCCGACAACGGTATTCGTTAAAAAATCTATTGCCTCTTTTTCTTTCCCGGCAATCTTTCTAAGCCCAAGCAATTTGATCATTCTTCCATCATTTAGTTCCAGCGTAATCGGCGACAATGCTTTTTTTACACGGCAATAAATTAATTGATATTTTATTTTTATATC
>CAYULK010000137.1:0-8463 GCA_964445625.1 uncultured Calditrichota bacterium | reverse complement strand
TACATTTTCTGCAAAAACCGTTTAATGCCGCTGAGATCGGGAAAAAAGTACGGGATGTACTGGATTCCGGGAAAACAGGGAACTAAATTCCAGTACTATGTCTGATTGGATAGAGATAAAAAACGATGCGGCACATGTGGCAAAAGAAAAAAGAAAAGCTCAGGATCTCAGAAAAACACAATGGTGGAAAAATGAAATCGCCAAAGGAATCTGTCGATATTGCCATAATAAATTCGATTCTTCAGAACTGACAATGGATCATATTGTACCCTTATCCCGGGGTGGCAAGAGTACAAAAGGCAATATTGTTCCCAGCTGCAAAAAATGTAATAATGAGAAAAAATATCTGACACCGGCTGAGATAAAGCTGCGGGAACTAGCGCAAAAAAAGCAGTGACAAAGTCACAAAGTTCCTAGACACTCCGACCGGCATCGAGTATCGAGATGCGAGAATCTGTTAACTGCCAAATGTTTTTTTCTACAAGGCCTCAATCATTTTTGGCACGACCTCGAACGCATCGCCAACAATTCCATAATCGGCTACTTTAAATATCGGTGCCTCGGGATCTTTATTGATCGCAACAATATATTTAGATGACGACATCCCGGCCAGATGCTGAATAGCGCCGGAAATTGCGACAGCAATATATAGCGATGGTGATACCGTCTTCCCGGTCTGGCCAACCTGCTCCGCATAGGGACGCCAACCGGCATCGACAACAGCCCGGGATGCACCCTGGGCCGCACCCAGTTTCCTGGCCAGATCTTCAATCAGGTGAAAATTTTCCGCATCTTTTAAACCCCGACCGCCGGATACAACAATATCTGCTTCAGTTACATCCAGTTTCTCTTCAGCACCTTTGATAATTTCTTGTACAACAGCTTTAAAATCTACTGTATCAACCGTATTGTCTTGTGCATTTGCCGCTGCTGGATTTTCTTCGGCAATGAATACATTGGGACGTATAGTTATTATCTTTATATCGGAATGTAACTTGATAATTGTCCGTACTTTTCCGGCGTACATTGGCCGTATTATTTTTAATTCACCATCTTCCAGAGAAACAGCAACACAATCCGTAGCAACACCGGCATTTAATCGCGCACCTAATCGTGGTGCCAGATCTCTGCCCATGGCGGTCGCAGCAAGAAATACAACATCAGCACCGAGCTGTGTTACGGCATCTGCCAGGACCTTGGCATATCCCTCTGAGTTATATACAGCTAAATTTTCATTTGTGTATTTCTGTATATTTGCGGCACCATATTTTGCCAGGTTATTTTCAACACCGGATAAATCATGTCCTATCAGGACGGTTACAAATTCTGCACCGGCACTGTTTGCCAGTTTTCCGGCCAGCGATATTGCTTCAAAAGTACTTTTCCTTAATTCGCCATCGCGCTGTTCGGCAAAAACTAATATTTTATTCATTATGTATTCTCCTGGTCCTCGATTATAATTTATGGTATAACTTTTGCCTCTTCACGTAAAAGACGAATTAATTCCGGTACTGCATCGGCACCTTCACCAACAATTCGACCTGCCGGTTTTTCAGGAGGATATGATATCTCGACGATTTCAATATTGTCGGATCCTATCTCAGCAGATTTCTCATCAATCGAGATTTTCTTAGCTGCCATAATGCCTTTCAATGATGCATAACGGGGTTCATTTAAACCACGCTGGGTAGATAGAATGACCGGAAGTTCAGCAATAACTTTTTCAAAACCGCCTTCAATCTGACGCTCTGCAATCACCTGATTACCATTAATTTCCAATTTAGTTATCACAGTTATCGCCGGTATACCAAGAATTTCTGAAACCATTGGGGCGACCTGAGCATTATCATCATCAATCGCCTGCTTACCCATAAATATTAAATCAAAATTACCATCCTTCACTACTCCGGCAATGGCTGTAGCAGTAACACCAGGATCTGCCGGAAAGTCATCAACCTTAATATGTATTGCCTTGTCTGCACCCATGGCCAGGGCATTTCGTATAGCCGATGTTACCCGGTCGGGACCAAGTGAAATAATCGTCACTTCTCCACCCAAAGACTCTTTTGTTTTAATGGCTTCCTCAACTGCAAATTCATCATATGGATTTAAAATAAAATTAATCTCCGATTCATCTATGTGTCTTTTATCATCAGAGATCTTTATTTTTGCTTCGGTATCGGGAACCTGTTTTACACACACAGCAATATTCAAACCGACCCTCCTTTCAATAGATTCAAATTAATCTGAATTATATTTAGAAAAGATATTTTCCTTTTTCTATCACTTTTTCGGATATATGCAAAATTTTCTTATCAGAATTCTTATCGATCATCAGAATATTTCTCCTGACACGGCGCCAAGCCTGTTGGCAGAAAGTGTTACACAAGACAATTTTTTCCTCACACGCATCAATTCCTGATTTTCGTATATCTGTGTCAACACGCGAAATGCAGGATATCATGCCATACAGATCGATAGCAGCATCAGCCAGTCTTTCCTGTATCAACTGCTTTTCAATAATTTTTTTGCCATACTTGATTAAAACTCTTTCCGTCGTGATATGTAAATTTTTTGCCCATTCTTCAAATTTGTTTTTTACATCTGTAAGACTGCTATGTATATTCCGGATACGTTCAGTGGTTAAACGGTCTTTCATATAGTGTACCGCATAATCAGAGATCACACCAATACCTTTTACCGGATCCTTTAAAGCCTTACCCATTTTTTTAAGATATTCTCCCCGCTCCTGCATACCGGTTAGTGCAATAAAGATTCGCAGTATCTCATTTGTGCCTTCAAATATTGTATTTATCCGTGAGTCCCGGAGAAATTGCTCGTAGGGATATTCCTGGCTAAAACCTATTCCACCTGCCATTTGCATCGCTTCATTTACATTCTCCCAAAGTCTGTCTGTAGCAAAGATCTTTGACATTGCCGATTCCAGGCTATAATCCACTTTTCCGGAGTTTATTAATCCGGAAGTTAAATATGTCATGGATTCCGCAGCAAAAATATTGATCGTAATCTGTGAGATCTTTTTCTTTATTAATTCAAATTCAGAGAGTTTCATGCCAAATTGCTTACGCTGTGTAACATATGACAGAATATGCTGCAGGGCATTCTTGGATCCGCCCGTTGATCCCGCAGCTAAAGTCAGCCGTCCGGAGTTGAGCGCTTCCATGGCAATTTTAAATCCCTTGCCACTTTCTCCAATCACGTTTTCGAAAGGTACTTCCACATCTTCGAAGAATAAGGGGGTGGTTGAAGAGCCGCGAATCCCCAGTTTTTTTTCTTCAGCGCCTGATTTGACCCCCATATCACGCGTCACAATAAAAGCGGATATCTTATCTTTCTTGCTGCCATCGGGCATCTCAAGCTCTTCCTTGGCAAAAACGGTAAAGAAGTTTGCAATTCCCCCATTTGTAATCCATATCTTTGAGCCGTTCAGAATATAGACGCCTTTTTTTTCATCACGTACCGCACGGGTTTTAATGCCACCGGCATCAGACCCGGCTTCGGTTTCTGTCAAGGCATAAGCCCCAACCAGTTCACCGGTGGCCAGGCGCGGTAAATATTTTTTCTTTTGCTCATCGGTTCCGTAAAGCAGTAATGTTTTTAATCCAATCGATTGGTGAGCACCCAGCATTAAGGCAGTACTTCCGTCGATCCGGCCGACTTCCTCCATGATCCGGACATAAGCTGTAGCACTAAGTCCGAACCCGCCATATTCTTCCGGCACGATCAATCCAAAAAAGCCCAACTCCTTCCAACCGGCGATCACATCTTCCGGCATTTTACCCATCTCATCAAACTTTTTTGAATCAATATAATCATTCGCAAATTTATTTAGGGTAACAAGTATCATGTCCAGATTTTCTGCTTCTTCCTTATCGATCCGGGGATAGGGAAAAACAAGTTCATCTAACACTGTTCCACTGAATAATGATTTTGAAAAACTTGGCAAATCTTTAGTGCTTTTCATTTATTCGCCTCTTAAATTTTGTATGACTAAGTGCTTTGCTGTCAACTCTTTATGTATTATGATTACAACCTCTGTTTTAAGGTATGATTATTATTTTGATTTAATGGAATTTAATTTTTTTAATCCTGTTCATCTTGTAAATCATGTCACAATCTCAATGTCAACGTAATTGTGAAACTAGATACTAAGCAAAGTATTGAAAAAAACTTTTACCCGATCCGGAAATTTTATCAAGCATGTCAGAAGGTTTAAACCGGGGACCATATGTTGTCGAAAATTTATCCAGGGTATCGTGTACTTTGGTTACAGACTCCGAGTCGGCATAACTCAACAATCCTCCGCGAAAGGGTGCAAAACCTGTACCAAATATCATGGCAAGATCAACATCCTGCGGACGGGTAACAATTTTATCCTCCAGACAGCGCGCAGCCTCATTTATCATAGGATAAATCATACGCTGAACCAGTTCCTCATCACTTATATCCACCTTTTTAGTTGCCGTAATAAATTTTGACATATCCGGAGCCGGATTTTTTTTCTTCCCCTGATAGATATAAAATCCCTTTTTTGACTTTTTCCCCAACCGGCCGTCAGCAATCATTTTTTCCAGGACGGGTGAATCCGCCATTCGATCACCCATGCTTTGGGACAATATCTTTGCCACCTTGAAAGCGACATCAATCCCGACTTCATCAAAAAGTTCAATCGGTCCCATCGGCATGCCAAAAGATTCAATTATCCGGTCAATATGTTTAATCGATATGCCTTCTTCAAGCAATGAAACGGCTTCCACCATATACGGAACGAGCAAACGGTTTACCAGGAAACCGGGACCATCATTTACCAGGACTGGAGTTTTTCCCAGAGATTTTGCCAGTTTAAAGGTGGTGGCGATCGTCTCATCACTGGTTTTATTCCCGCGGATCACTTCAACAAGGGGCATCATATGTACCGGATTAAAAAAATGCATCCCGGCGAATCGTTCCGGTCTTTGAAAAGCAACTGCCATGTCATTTATCAGAAGTGAAGAGGTATTTGAAACAACAATTGTATCTTCACGAATATGATTTTCAAGTTCTGCAAAAACTTTCTTTTTAATATTAAGATCTTCAACAATTGCCTCGACAATAAAATCCGTTTTGCGAAAACCGGAATAATCTATAGTACTGGTGATTCTGGATAAAATTTGTCCGAATTCAAGTTTAGTGATTCGACGTCTTTTCAATTTACCCTTTAATACGCCGGCCGCCTGTTCATAGGCTTTTGCAACCGCCTCATTATTCAGATCCTTTACACGGATGGGCATATTTCTGCCGGCAAATAGTTGGGCAATTCCACCACCCATCACACCGGCACCGAGTGCGGCCGCCTTATTCACAGGTAAAGTTTGTACATCAGCTTTGGCAACACCCGTTTGTTTTTTAACCGCTTCTGTCCAGAAAAAGATCTTAATCAGATTCTTTGAGATGGCTGATCCGATGATCTTGCCAAAGGACCTGGCTTCTATCTCGAGTCCCTTTTGGAGTGATTTACCCCAAGATTTTTTTATTACTTTGAGAGCTTCCAGAGGTGCCGGGTAATGCCCCTTCGTCGTTTTTAACACGGCCTTCCCGGCCATCCGGAATACCAATGCTCTTCCCAGGGGATTTTTTTCCAGAAGAACAGGAAAAAGTCCTTTCTGTTTGCGTTTTGAGCGGGCAAGTACATTTTTTCCGTCAATAACATCATGCGCAAATTGTAATCCTGTTTCAAGAACCAATTCTTTCGGAATTATTTTATCGATTAAACCTGAACGTAAGGCCCTTCCGGCATCCAGATTTCGACCGGTGAGTATGATATCCAGACTGCGTTGTAAACCAATTAGTGCCGGCAATCGTTGCGTGCCACCCCAACCGGGAAAAACGCCGATATTTACTTCCGGCAGGGCAATTTTTGTTTTGGGATGGTCAGATGCCAGCCGGTAAGTACAGGCCAGGGCCATTTCCGTACCGCCGCCCATACAGGCGCCATTTATAACCGAAATCGTTGGAAAGGGTAAATTTGCTACCTTATTGAATATATCCTGACCAAGTCGCGATACGTTATAGCCATCTTCAGGATCATAAATGTTTTCAATTTCATTTATATCCGCACCGGCAATAAAAATACTCTTTTTTCCGGATTGAATTAAGAGACAGTCCAGATCTTTCCTGGTGGATAGTGAATCCAGCATTTCATCAAATTCCTGCATCACAGGTGTGGAAAACTTGTTTACTTTCTCCCCGGGCAAATCAAAAGTGAGCACACCAATTTTTTCATCAACAATTTCAAGTTTAAATGCATGACTCATAGTAATATCCTCCGCTGTCTAATTGTCTGATTAGCTTCTCTCCAGAATAAAAGAAGCACCCTGACCACCGCCAACACATAATGTAGCCAGACCGAGATTCAAATCACGCCGCTTCATTTCTTTAAGCAGGGTGATCACTAATCGCGTTGCAGAACAGCCCACCGGATGTCCCAGCGCAATTGCACCACCATTTACATTAAGAATATCCGGGTTCACTGCACCGGCGGCTTTATCCCGATCGAGATATTTTTTACTCAGTTTATCTGAATCAAAAATCTGCATATTGGCGATCACCTGGGTAGCAAATGCCTCATTTATTTCTATCAACTGTATATCTTTCATCTGTACCCCGCCCCTTTCAAGTGCCGGCGGTGTTGCATATGCCGGCCCCAGGCCCATTCGCTGCGGATCCAGGCCGGCGAAAGCAAACGAGCGTATTTTACCCAGCGGTTCCAGACCAAGCTCATTGGCTTTTTCCTCACTCATCACTATGACAGCGGCAGCACCATCGGTGATCTGGCTGGCATTGCCGGCAGTAACGGTACCGTTGTGACGATCAAAAACAGGACGTAATTTTGCCAGGGCTTCCATTGACTGCCCATCTCGTATACCGTTATCCGTATCTACCATACGGTCGTATTTAGGCGGAACCGGCACCGGAACAATTTCTTCTTTTAGAATACCATCTGCCGTTGCTTTCTCTGCCCGGTTGTGGCTTGTCACGGCAAATTCATCCTGCATCTCCCGCGAAACATGAAACTCTTTGGCCAGAATTTCCGCAGTATCCCCCATATTTAAACCGCAATAGCCATCAGTTAGTCCCAACCGCAGGGCGATGACAGGGTTCATGAATTTAAATTTAAAAGATAAAAATGTTGATAAACGCTGACCCAGGGATTTGGATCGTGACAGACGGGTGAACCATTTGGTTGCTGCCTCATTAAATAACAGCGGAATTCGGCTCATAGACTCTACACCACCCGAAAGATAAATATCCCCGGCGTTGGCCTGTATCCGGTAGTAAGCACTCGCAATAGCCTCCATTCCACTGGCACAATTTCGCTGAACACTCATTGCGGGTACAGATTGTGAAATTCCTGCCTGCAAGGCAATAATACGTGCTATATTTGCGGCTTCAGGCGGCTGGCCAATATTACCAAAAAAAACTTCATCAAGCAGATCTGTGGATAACCGGCTGCGCTCAAATAATTCACGGGTAACAATAGTACCCAGATCTTGAGCTGATATTCCCATAAAATCCGTCCAGGCTTTGGTAAAGGCGGTTCGTAAACCATCCACGATAACAACATTCTTCATGTGATCATCCTTTTCTATTGTTAAACATCCTTATCCGGGGCCAAACCTTTAATAAAGGTCTTTGCCAGTTCTGAGGCATACCCCTTGAGTTCATGTTTATGATCCTGATTTAAAATCCATTCCCGTGCGAGTTCATCCAATGAGCCAAATATGGCAATTTTCATTGTATTAATTTTGATATCCGGCCGGAAGTATCCTCCCTCTCTGCCTTCACGTATTATTTGTTCAATGATGCCAAGAAAATCGATAAACTTCTGATTATGATAATCTTTGAGGAATTTACTAGACTGTCTTAGTTCCACCTGAAACACCTCGGCCAGATCCTGATCTTCCTGAATAAGTTGAAAGTGCAGCTGAATAAACTGTTCCAGTTTTTCGGGAGGGGTGATATCTTCTTGCAAGATACGATTGAAGCGGATGAGAATCTCCTCCATTTTTGTTTCAAACAGGGAGATGAGCAAATCATCCTTATTTTTAAAGTAGAGATAGATAGTTCCGTCGGCAACACCGGCTTCTTTCGCCACGTCCGCTACTTTTGAATTAAAGAAACCCTTGCCGGCAAATACTTTTATTGCAGCATTGATAATAATTTCTTTTTTTTTGTTTTTCTTTTCCATTATCATAAAAAATGAATGAACACTCATTCAATTTAATGATAATTAAACAAATTTCAAGATATTTTTTGTGATTTAAATTACTTTATTGGTAAAAATAATCAACTTGATCTATTCATACCGCAGCAATGCTGCAATCAAATTATTTAAGTATCACGAAGAACACGAAGAAAAAATATAATATTTTTTTCTTTGCGACTCTGTGATTCTGCGGCTCT
>CAYULK010000136.1:0-8494 GCA_964445625.1 uncultured Calditrichota bacterium | reverse complement strand
TATGCGATATGCTCAACAATCTTACTGCAGGACGGATACCTTTAATTTGTAGTTGCAAGTTTAAGTTGTAAGAATCTGATTTCAAAAACTACCAATCCTTATTCTATAAAACTCGTCACCTAACTTCTGAGCGAGACAACAGAGGAATAGGATTATTTCAAATCCCATCGCCCGTATTTTCAAAAACCTTTGACATATCTTCCCTGGACAAACAGACATAGTCGGACAATTCATCGTCCGTCGCAGCTAATAAATAAATTCTAAATTTCTTGAAAGTAATGCCTTTGGTAAAATATCAGTCAACTTTTAATACAAGAATGGTAATATCGTCGGTTTGCGGGGCGCCATTGGCAAATGTAGTTAAATCCTGTATCAGGGCTTTGTTTATCTCGGCGGGGGTTTTAGCCGGGCAGTTCGCCTGCATGAATTGCTTCAGGCGATGTTCCTCGTACTCAACATCATCAATGGTCATTGTCTCGGTAACACCATCGGTGTACATCAGCAACGTATCTCCCTTGCTCAATTTGCATTTACCAATCTGATAGGATACATCCGGCATCATGCCAATAATGATACCTCCTTCACTGAGTTCGTCAATTTCTCCATTTTTATGGAGCAGGTATGGTGGATTATGTCCGGCATTTACAAAACATAATTCAAGTGTTGTCAGATCCAATTGTCCGTAAAAGAAGGTGATATATTTTTCTGTATCGGTATTATTAAAGATTACATTGTTTATCCGGCTTACCAGATGATCCGGATCGTATTTATCCTGAACCAGTGAGTGCAGGCTGGCCTGTAGATTTGACATGAGCAGAGAAGCCGGCATGCCTTTCCCGGAAACATCGGCAATTGTTATTGCCACGATATCATCTGCTAATTTTATAATATCAAAATAATCTCCGCCCACATGTTTACTTGGGACATTGATACCGGCAACAGAAATATTTTTAAATTTCGGCATTGTTTTTGGCAATAACCGGTTTTGAATATTACGGGCCAGTGCCATTTCCTCTTCAAGCCTCTGTTTCTCTAATGTTTCCTGGAACAAGCGGGCATTCTCGAGTGAAATAATTGCAACATTACCCAGCGTCTGTAAAAATTCGAGATCACTTTTTGCATAGGCTTTTTTAGTAATTTTATCCCCTAGAAAAATATAACCTTTTGTCTCTTTTTGAATCTGCATGGGAATGACAACCTTTACATCCATGTCAGATAAAAAATTATCGAATTCACTGACATCTTCTCTTAAATATGGTGATTGTATAAAAGCGCTGTTTTCACAGAGACGTTCACATTTTTCACCCTCGCCCTTTTTAAATTTTCTTCCTTTAACCAGTGCAATAGAAAAACTTTCCTCATCCTTTAGGGCAATCAGATAGTTGTTAACGGTGACCTGGCCCATCAGCACATAAGAGAGTAGTTTTAAAATTTTTTCCTTTTCAAAAGTTAGGTTTAGCTCTTTTCCGATATCAAAGAGGGTGTTTAATTCCTGGATTTTATGATCTAATTCCCGGTTCAGTTTTTGAATTTTTTCAAATATCAGGGCATTTTCGATTGAGGTTGTTGCAATATTGGTTAGTGAGTTCAGGAATTCAATTTCTTCTTCGCTAAACGACTTACCGGTTAACTTGGCGCTGAAGCCCATTAATCCCAATGTATCTGTTCGGGAAATAAACGGGATAATTAATTCGAGCTTGAGATCTTTAAAAACTGAGTACCATTCCAGTGTGTCATCAATCTCCTTTAATAAAAATACATGATTTGGCAGGCCTTTAAGATTTACCTCTTTACCCAGCAGGGAATGGGGTAATCCCTTTAAGGTCTCTATACGGAAGGATGATTCGTCATGTTTAATAAATATTATACCTTTACCAATCATCATTCTGCCCATCGGTACAAGTAACACATTATTCAGGGTCGATTGGAGATTCAAAGACGAGTTGAGTGTCTGACTTATTTCGAACAGAGCTGAAAGTTCAATCAGCCGGCGATCTACATCCTGGTCACCTGTAACCAAATCTTTTTGTCTTTCTCTAAAACTGGCAAGATAATCTGACATGGATTCCTCATGCGGAAATATATTTTGTCAATTGTACCTGGTTTTTAATACCGGGTTTAAAATCATATTGTACGTCATCCATCAGTGTTTTTATAAGGTAAATTCCTAACCCACCATGCCTTGATTCCTGTGCGTATTTCTTCAAATCCGGATCTTTGACTTCATTGATATTAAATCCGCGGCCTTTATCTGTAATTGTAATCTGTATTTTTTTTGCATCGACTGATATTAAAATGTCTATCAATCTCCGGGCGTCGAAATTGTGAGCGTGTTTGATCACATTAGTGCATGCTTCATCAACCGCAAGTGCTATTTGTTCCTGCTTTTCATCATCAAAACCGGCTCTCTTCGCAATCTTAATCGTAAAATCCCGGATGAGATGCAGGTTCTCCGTTACACTGGGGATCTTCAGCCTGAATTTTTGGTGTTTTATTTTCATGTTTTATTACCTACTTTTCGTATTCGTATATAATCTGAAAGAGTTGCATTACCCCTGATTATATTCTTCTTCTGCTTCCGATTCCTCTGCAAAAATATGATAGAGAGCAGGAAAACCTAATAGATCAAATACTTTAAAAACCTTATCAGACATATTTGAGAGTTTTATGTCACCCTTTTTTTCCCGGATTTCTTCAATAAAACCCATAAACACTCCAAGCCCGGCACTACTGATATAATTTAAATCAGCCATGCTTACGATGATTTGAATTTTGTCCTCACCCAAAAGTTCTTGAATTGCCTGCTCAAATTGAGGGGCGGTATGAGCATCCAAAAATCCTATCAGTCGCAGAACACTAACATTATTGCGATCTTCACGGACCACTTCAAAATTTTCCATTAACAGACCTCCGCCGATTTATTTTTATTTATTTCCTGTTGAATTTCTGATTTCTGAGCTATGTTTTGACCAGAACCAATGTTAGATCATCTGCAATACTTTCACCATCCAGAAATTCGAAAATTGAATCTATAATTTTTTCTTTGATTTCTTCTATTGGCAGACTTGCATATCTATTAATTATCGCACACAGTCTGTCATCACCATATTCATCGCCCTGCCTGTTCCGTGCCTCGGAAAGGCCATCTGTATAAAAGGCAAAAATATCACCTTTCCGGTAATCAATCGTTTGTTCGGTCAGAGTCTTATTAAATACTACTCCCTGTTCCATTCCCACAGCTATTCCTTCAGGTTGTAACAGGTGAGAATTTTTCTCACGCGAATTATAATATAATAACGGGCAATGACCCGCACGGGCAAAGGATAACCGGTTTTTTTCACAATCCATAGTTGCCATGAGCATACTTATGAATGTTTTTTTCTCCATTGATTCATACAGGATTTCATTGGTACGAATGAGCAGGTCTTTTGGTTTTGTAAATGATTTGCTCAGAGATTGAATTATTCCCTTAGCTTCTGCCATGTAGAATGCGGCCGAGGTTCCTTTTCCGGATACGTCGCCTATTATAAAGCCATTATGACCATTAGAAAATTTGATAAAATCATAATAATCACCGCCTACTTCATATGCGGTAATTGTAAGCGCATCTATGGAGATATTCTCAAGTACAGGTGTTTCCTGTGGCAATAATCTTTGTTGTACATCCCGGGCAATACGCAATTCTTCTTCCATTCGTTCGCGTTCAAAAGACTGGGTCAACAGTTTTGCGTTATCCAGAGCAATCACGGCCTGGTTGGTATATGCTTCCAGCATGGTCTGATCATCCGGATCGAATCCATATGAATGTTTTTTTGTAGCGAATAAAATTCCAAGAGGACTATCATTACCGGAAATCAGAGGAACGCCGATAATCGATTCAATATCTTTTTTCCAGGTCTTCACATATTCATAGGGATGGTCTTTTGGGAGTTCATTAAATATCAGGGGGCGCTGTTTCTTCAGGATATGCCGGCTTAAATGCTGACTATTGCCGGTCGGGAAAGTTTCAAGTTCGTTTTGCGACAAATTATGAGATGAGGCAATATACAAACCGTTATTTTCGCCTTTTGATAGTTCAAGCCAGGTGCTGTCAGAACCGATCACCTTGGTTGTCATTTCGGTGATCAGTTTAACAAGTTTGTTAAATTCAAATTCTGTGGTTATGGCTCTACTCAGGTCATGTAATGAGATTACTTCACGCATTTTACGATCAAAAATTCTGGCCGTTGGTAATTGCAGTAAAAGATAGGTACAGCAAATAATGGTATACGCGACCAATAAAATCCAGGCAATATAGGCATACACCCCAAGAGCCAGACTATGCGCGGATACAGCCGGCGTAAATGCAAACTCGAACAGGTAAAAAATAGCCCAAATGAGGAAAAGTGAGACAAAAAAGTATGTAATTTTTTCTCTCTGGGATAAAAATGTTATCCATGAATTACGAAATGCTAAAAATATAGTACAAATCAGTACAAATACTAATATCGAATTATTATAGGCACCGGCATCAGTAAAATTAAAATTTAAAGGGGCACCGGTTATGACAGAGGCAATAATACAGGCAAAGGAGGAAATCAAGAAAGCACGCGTCATAAAAATGGTAGCCCTTTTGTGCCGATAATAAATCAAATTTTTCATCAGGATCAGAATGGGCGTCATGAACAATATGGCAAGTAATGATACCAGGTTGGCATAGATAACACTGCTAAAAGTTTCCGGAAGATTGGGGAATCCACCCGGTTCAAAACTTGGATTGAGTAAAATACGTGCCAGAATTACGAATAAATAAAGAACCCCGAGCAGATAGACAAATAGTTTTAGTGTCTCCTGAATAGATTTTTCAGCAAAATTTATATTTATATTCAAAAGCCGGTAGTAAAGAAATACAAATATCAGCATGAGCAATTCAGAACCATACTGAAATTCAGGTATATTAGTATTGCTGATAAATTTAAAAATATCAAAAATCAGCGTGAGCAATAATAGAATCGCCAATATGGGAATGATAATTCTTTTTGAACTGAGCAATTTTATCATTCTACAGTTGCCTTACCCGGTAAGTATAAATTTGTAAACCGGCCAATAAACCAGGCCTCTTGGTCATAGTGCCGGATTACACCATTACCGGTATCCGAGATAATCAGAGAAGCATCATATTTATTGACTTCGATATCCAGTGGATTGTATAACCCAGTCACTGCTATTTGACGTGATCCATCCGGATAAAGTTGCAAAACAGATGAATTAATTCCATTAAATTCAGTAAGATAAACCGACTCGTCTGTGGTCGAAATTTCCATATCACTGACCCTGACCGGAATCTCTATTTTGGAATATTGAGTATCATCTGTAATTTTTGTATAAATATAAGTCATACTACCTGTACTTTCCAACAGCCAATATCGATTATATATTTCATCATGGATGAATTTTACAGGATTATTCAGTCGGCTGCCGTTAATTTCGGAAATGGTATTAATGATTGTACCATCCCCACTTAGCTGAAAAACTTTCTGTGCACCAATGTCAGAAATATAAAGGAAAACACCCTGAGGCGCCAGGGTGATCGATATTGGTTTGCTGAATACGTCAGAAATTAATTGAGGAACCAGGTCCGAATCGTCAATCTTATAAAGAAAACCGCTGGAATCAACAACCCAGAATAATCCTGATTGTTGATCAAATTCTATTGCGTAGGGGTGTGCAATACCCTCTATGACAGTACTTGTTTTTCCGTCAGTCAGGTTAATCTCATGAATAATACCAAAGAATGGGAATAAAACCAGTCCTCTGTTATTCGCTTTTGAGACAGCCATGTCCCCGGGCCTCATGCTGGTATAAAACCGGAGCAGTGAAGTTTGCATATCATAAGATAATTTTAGAATTTCGAATCCTGAACCATCAACTATCCAGTTATAACCCGGTCCCGGTACCGACGAAACGACAGCCGATGGTTTGCTTTCCACACCCTGTCCAATGATAGTAATATAGTAGTGATAACGGTCACCCTGTTCAATGTCGGTATCGCGGTATGATCTTTGACCTGATGGTATGCCGCTATCTAAAATTATAAATGAATCACTCTCTGCGGACCGAGACCGGTACAGATTAAACCCGCTATATCCGTCGACATCCGGAGAATTCCAGGATAATAATATATGATTTTCAAAGCCTGTTATTTTCAAGCTCAGGGGCTGGGCGCCTTCCGGATCGAAGGGATTATCTTTTTTGCGATCTGAACAGGATCCGATAAATATAACGCATGCGATAAAAAAAGAAAAAATACGGATCATGTTAATCTGAGAAAAATACATATTCTTGATTTCAATATTCTATTATAGCCAAAAACTTTTTTATTTCCAACGGATCGCCGGGGCGATTAGCAAATCTTTGTTCTCGCGGAACCCTCGTTCCCAAGTTGTACTTGGGAACGCCCTATTTTTCAATTCGTGAAAATTTGTGTAATTCGTGGACAAGTTCTTCTTTTGATTGCAGCAACGGGCTGCGGTATGAGATTAATTCCTATTTCTTATGACTCAAAGATTGCTAAAATATCTGCCTGTACTTCATCGATAGAGCGGGATCCATCAACCTCGTGGTAATTACCCTTTCCTTTATAAAACCGACGTAAGGGTGCGGTTTGCTCCTGATAGACTTTAAGTCTCTGAGTGATCGTTTTTTCATTGTCATCATCACGCCGGATTATATTTCCACCGCATTTGGTACAAATCATGTTTTCCTGTGGCGGATTGGATAAAAGGTTGTAATCGGTACCACATGATGAACATAAACGCCGGTTGAGGAGGCGGGTTATAATAGCCTTATCAGGTACGGTAATATCAATGCAGGTCAGATCGGGCAGTTCTGACTCCCGCATCAGTTTATTCAGCTCCTCAGCCTGGATGATGGTGCGCGGAAAGCCATCGAGTATAAAACCATTATTACAGTCCGGCCGGGAGATTCGTTCACGAATCAGACCGAGCATAACATCATCGGGAACCAGCTTGCCCCCAGCCATTAATTCTCCCGCTTTTTTACCCAGATCTGTTGCGTTTTTAACGGTTTGCCTTAGCATATCGCCGGTAGATAAATGGGCAATATTAAATTTGTGGCTAATAAATTTTGCCTGTGTTCCTTTTCCGACTCCCGGTGCACCAAACATTATCAAATACATTTTAATTTCTCCAGTCACTTTACTACCCTCGTTCCCGGGTTGTACCTGTGAACGCAAATTCTTCAGTTGTGCTATTATAGCCAAAAACTCTGTTATTTCCAACGGATCGTAGGATGACACAAAAATGCATCCTCTACAAGGATGGGGTATTTGTTTATACCTGCTTATTACAATAATTTATCCTCTACGAGGATACGATTATTTTCTTGTTTTATACCTTATACCTTATGCCTTTAACCTAAAATTTGATTGCGGCCTCGCGTTGCGTTATGAATTTTTCAGAATAATTTCGAACACCGATCTATTCTTTTTTATCTTTATCTTTGACTGCCTGATTTGTGATCTTAGCACCCCCCCGGATACCCGTTTCAGCAAATAATTGCCCACAGGCCGCCTGGATTTCCCACCCCTTTTGTAACCTGGTAGTTGCCGTACGCTTATTCTTGTTAAGGTATTCGTTAAACCACTTAATTTTTTCCTGAGATGAAGGTGGATACTCCGGGTCCTGTGAGTTACAGGGGATCAGATTGATTTTGCAGGGAAACCGACCTGTATACTTTAACAGACGATCTGCATCTTCCCGGGAATCATTTTTTCCGGCAATAAGTATGTATTCAAAAGTAATTTTTTTACCTGTTTTGGTGACATAATAATTGAGAGCCGCCGCCAGTTCTTTCAGAGGATATTGTTCCGATACAGGCATTATTTCACGTCGTTTATCTTCAAATACCGCATTGAGAGAAATGGCAAGTGAGAAAGGTGATTTTTCATCGGCCATTTTTTTGATACCCGGTACTACACCGCCGGTTGAAATTGTTATCTTTTTGTGTGAAAAAGCAAGTCCTTCCGGATCGGAAATGATATAACACGCCTTATGAACATTCTTCAGGTTCAACATCGGTTCACCCATACCCATAAAAACAATATTTGTGAGTGAACCTTTGGCCAGCGCTTTCATACGTAAAACCTGCTCAACAATTTCTCCGGACGTTAGATTCCTTAGAAATCCCATCTTACCAGTGGAACAAAATTTACAATCCAGAGCACACCCAACCTGGGAAGAAACACAGAAAGTAATTCGTTTACCCTCATAAATTATGACACTTTCAATAGAAAAACCATCGGATAATTGCCATAAAAATTTGGTTGTATTATCAATCGGGGAACGAGTCGTCTTTGTCTGAGTTAATGTCCTTAGTATCGCGAGTTCAGAAAGCTCAGCCCGAAGTGATTTGGAAATGGTGGTTAACTGATCAAAATCCGATAGGGATTGCACGTAAATACCTCTGAATATTTGCTCGGCGCGGTAGCTTGCCA
>CAYULK010000135.1:0-8591 GCA_964445625.1 uncultured Calditrichota bacterium | reverse complement strand
GGATGAGTCAAATAGCTGCTTCATCCGGATTGGGCAGAGAGAGTTTATATAAAGCATTGAGTCCGGGAGCAAAACCAAGATTTGAAACTATTTTAAAAGTTTTAAATGCATTAGGTGTATCCTTACAATTCTCTACCCCCGACACGCCTATAAAAGCTAAAAACAATAAAGTTTCATTTGTCTAATTATACGTTCTTGCTAGAAACTAACTATAACGTCCTTAAGAATTTTCTCTTCATCTTTTGAAACGGCTCCGCCCATAACTTTGGCAATATTTCCTCCGAACATTTTGCCCATAAGTCCCATGTTCATTCCTGAAATGTATATCTTGCCATCATCTCCTTCATAGACACCCCAGGCACAGGGCATTAGGGTAGAAACCTCAGGATTCGTTGTCAGAACGTCTTTGGCGTACTCAGCATTACATAGCTCCACAATTTTTACCTGTTTGGTCATTTGGACGCCATGTTTGGCCATTGACTTATTCATATCACGTATTGCGGGATTTTCCCAGCCATTAGATTCGATGGCAGCTTTGAGTTGCTTGCAGGTTTCCTCGACACTATCATATCGGCTCTGATGTACCACCAACATCATACCTGGCATTGCCAGCCAGACAATAATCCCCACAAGTACCATGCCGACAATAAGACCGGATATAAAAGGAATCAGCCGGTTCTTCCATTCTTGCTTCTGAACGTTCGCGTCCTCATTGGCTGGGTTTTGGTTGTTTGTCTTTTTTTCCATTGTATTTTTCCTTTCAAATGAGTAATCATATTGATCTTGATCTAATACTGAATTTACTTAAATTATTTTTATATTTACAGTTTGTTTTTTTGTAATTTAGTATAGATAAGTTTAGTCTAAAAACAGGTTTTATATGCAATGTCATCCTGCCCGCCAGGCGGGCGGAATGACGTATTCATGCAATCTTTATAATTTTATATAAGTTAGTTATGAACATTCTTACAACTATCCTCGTTCCCAGGTTGTACTCAGGGATTTTCAATGGATAGAAAATTGGACACAGGATGATAGAATTTAACGCAGATCGCAAAGGATGCCTATGATTAATAAATATTTATATAAATAATCTCTGCGAACTCAGCGTTTAAAACGAAATTAATGTATATTTTGTTAATCCTGTAAAATAAAGACAATACCAATAATAAAAACAAAATGTCGAAACAGAACAAATGATATGTTTCAAATAAAGATATTTCAAATTTACCTGTTTCTTTCCCTGATTATTCTGGTTTTATGGCCTCAGAACTCATTTGCTATGGAAGAATACGCTGAAAAAACCGGCAAAGATTGTCAAACTTGCCATATTGATCCTTCAGGTGGCGCTGAACTGACTGAAGCGGGAAAAGAATTTCGTAGTACTTTAGAAGCAGAAAAAGGGGTCAATAAAATCAGTAAAGCTGTATCCATTTTACGATTTATCGCCGGTTATCTTCATATATTAACTGCGATTTTCTGGTTTGGAACCATTCTCTATATTCATTTAATTCTAAAACCGGCCTATGCCGCAAGAGGATTACCAAAGGGAGAGGTACGTGTTGGATTGGTATCCATGCTCATCATGTTGGTAACAGGTTCTTTCCTTGCTTTTCTGCGTGTATCTTCCTTCGCTATGTTATTTGAGACACGTTTTGGGATATTGCTGACAATTAAAATAACACTTTTTCTCATTATGGTGTTAGCCGCGATGATAGCGGTGTTCTTTATCGGACCCAAACTACGCAGAAATATAAAGGAGGGTGATTCCATTGCCGGTGAAGATATGACATCCGATGAATTGCTATCTTTTGATGGTAAAGAAGGCCGGCCGGCTTATATAGCCTATGCCGGGAATGTTTATGATGTTTCAAAAAGCGGAATCTGGCATGATGGTATTCACTTTTTCAGACATCCGGCGGGAGCTGATTTAACGGATTTTCTGAGTCAGGCACCGCATGGTGAATCAAACATATTAAAAATGCCGCGGGTTGGGAAGGTTGTTAGTCCGGAAGGGAAAAAAGAACATTCAAAAGCTAAAAAAACATTTTACTTCCTTGCCTATTTCAATCTCACCTTTGTTTTCTTAATTATTTTAATCCTGGCATTATGGCGATGGTGGATTTAAGCGCACAATTGTAAAGGAATTCAATTTATCAATCAGGAAAATTAAAATGAAGAATACCGGAATATATGCATTTGTCATGATAGTCGTTTCAATTTTGTTATGTAATGTCTTCGCAAATGAGCAGGATCAATCTGAAGGTCAATACTATTTTAATGTTAAAAATTACGGAGCGATTGGAAATGGTAAAATATATGATACTGCTGCTATCCAGAAAGCAATAGACGCAGCTTTCTCCATCGGCGGCGGAGTCGTGGTATTCCCGGCCGGAAAATATCTGACAAAAACCATTATATTAAAAGACAATATTACACTAAGCATCTCTAATGGTGCCAAAATTCTTGGCAGCACTGATATGAGTCAATTTTTACCGGAACTTGGCTCGTTTAAAGACAGCGGCGGCAGAAAGTTTGGTGCATCTGTATTATTTGCCAAAGACGTTAATAATATATCAATTGAAGGAGAAGGAATAATTGACGGGCAGGGATTTGTTGAAAATTATCCTGTTGATGCGGGTATCGCGCGGCCATCCATCATACGGTTTATACGCTGCTCAAATATCAAAGTTAAAGATATTACGCTTATCAACTCGGCAGCATGGGTTTCTCATTATGTGGAATGTGAAGATCTGCTGATACGAGGTGTAACCATACGTTCGCATGCCAACAAGAACAACGATGGCATTGATATTGTCGGTTGTCAGAGGGTTACGATAACGGAGTGTAATATCAATACCAAGGATGATTCAATAGTTCTAAAGGCTCTGACAGAAAAATCCTGCATGGATGTGGTCATCAGTAACTGCATTATCAGCGGTGTGAAATCAGCAATTAAAACCGGGACAGAGTCATTAGGTGGATTTAAAAATATAACGATTTCAAACTGCACTTTTTATGGCACCAGAGGAATTAGTTTAATAACAGTCGATGGCGGAACTATAGATAATGTGACCATTTCAAATATTTCGATGCGCGATAGTTACGCTGTCATTGTAATGAGATTAGGTGACCGGATGCGTCCCTATGAGGTGTCTGAAGAAAAAAGACCAGTGCATCCGGGGGAGTTTAAAAATATTTCAATTAACAATATCCAGGCGGTTGGCGTCACAGAAAGCAACGATTTTATTTCCGGGATACCCGGACATTATATCGAAAATGTTACACTCTCAAATATCCGGGTTAGTTATGTTGGTGGCGGAGACAGTAAAGATTCTTATAATGTGGTTCCGGAGCTGACAAACGAATATCCAAAGGCAAAGATGTTCGGCGTACTTCCGGCCTATGGCATGTATATCCGCCATGCTAAAAACATTATTCTAAATAATATTCAGTATAATTTTATAAATGATGATACCAGATCTGTTTTGGTTTGTGATGACGTCGAGAATATCACTGTTGAAAAACTGCAGGCAGAATCTTCGATAAATGCAGCGCCTTTTATCAGACTAAAAGATACGCAAGACGCGGATATTAGATTCTGCAAACCGCTGAATAGTATTGATACATTTCTTTATGCTGAAGGTGATTCCAAAAATATAACACTGCAATATAACAGCCTGGCAAGATGTAAAAATAAGAAAATACTGGAAAAAATTACAGATACGGAGTCTGTCAGGATTATAGAATAATTTCAACCGGTGGTTAATAAAGTATAGATGATTAATTAATATCAATAAAGCGTGGTGATTTTATGAAAATTAACATGTCCATAATATTTGTGCTGTTGATCCTTTTTATCGCTCATCATGTAATTCTTCCGGGTGATACTTTTGCATCCGATATACTTGCAGAAAAGCGGTTAACGGTGTTGCCTGATAGTATTGATGGCGTTAAACCCGGTGATATATTGAAAAACTATCTGAATAATCAGATTAAAAACGCATGGCTGAAATGGCAAAGTGATTTTGAACAAAGAACATCCGGGGATTGGCCCGCGCATTATTCGGACCTGAAGGAAAAGTTTCTTAATGCAATCGGCGGATTACCGGAACGCACACCTCTGAATCCGGAACTTACCGGCACAATACAAAAGAACGGGTATAAAGTCGAAAAAATTATTTTTGCAAGTCGCGTAAACCATTATGTAACGGCTGCATTGTTTATTCCGGATTCCAATGCATACCCCCCGCCGTATCCCGGTATATTGATCCCCTGCGGACATTATGAGAATGCGAAAGCGCATGATGAGTATCAGTCCATGGGTGCATTATGCGCGCTGAATGGGATGGCAGCATTGGTATTTGATCCCATTGACCAGGGAGAAAGAATTCAGATAACAGATGACGCGGGAAAAGCGAAACTATGGGGAACGCGCTCGCATAATCTGAGTGGCATTCAGTCCATACTTCTGGGGAAAAACGTAGCACAGTACTTAATCTGGGATGGTATACGCGCTCTGGATTACCTGGTCTCACGACCAGAGATTAATACAGATTTAATAGGAATTACCGGCAATAGTGGGGGAGCCACACAAAGCTCATATCTGTTTATGCTGGATGAGAGAATAAAAGTTGCTGCACTCAGCTGTTATATTCATAATTTAAATGCACAGACAAAAAATGCACTTGGTGATGCTGAGCAAAATATTTTTGGGCAGATAGGTTTTGGATTAGATCATCCCGACTATTTAATGAGCCGCGCGCCGGCGCCAATAAAAATATTGGCAGCCACACATGATTATTTTAGAGCAGACGCCGTATGGGAAACATTCAGATATATAAAAAGATTCTACACGACTTTAGGTTTCTCTGAAAGAATTGATATTTTAGAAAATGATGCCGGGCATAACTATAACAAAACACAGCGCGAAGGCGCGGTTAGATGGCTGGCACGCTGGTTACTGAAAAATGACCGGCCCATAGAAGAGCCCGATATTCAACTGCTAACCACGGAAGAAATGCAGTGCACACCCGGGGGCAATGTAATGCTGCTGGATGGCGCCCGCTCCGTTTATGATATAAATATTGAATTATTTCGCCGGCTCGGATTTGAGCGAAAAGAATTTTTAAGCAGAAACCGGGAAGAAATAGATAGAACAGTTGAAAGATTATTAGGTCTGGACGATTTAGAGGCGCTTGAATCACTCCGGATTAATACAACAGAGTCAATCAACAGAGATTCTTATAAAATTGAGAAATTGATTTTAACTAATAAAATCGGCCTCAGGTTACCGGCACTTAAATATATTCCCAAGAATATAAAGGATTATAAACCGGTGTTATTTATCAGCCAGTATGGAAAATCTAACCATTTGACGGAAATAGAGAAAATGGTTAAAGCCGGGAAAACCGTATTAGCAGTTGATCTTTATGGTACGGGAGAAACCAGGCAAAAGGGTAGAAGCCGTTTCCGGCTCTCTGAAAATATAAACTGGGAAGACTGTTTTAGGGCATATCTTCTGGGAGAATCGATTGTCGGCCTGCGTGTTGAGGATATTATCCAATGCACAAATTATTTAATAAATGCAAACAAAGACCGGGCTACCCGGGTGCATTTAATAGCTGTCGGGGAGGTTGGTGTCCCGGCATTGCACGCCGCATTTTTAAAACCGGACAAGTTTACAGGCGTCCGGCTAATAAATACTCTTGTTTCATGGGAAAATGTCATTGAAACCGAAATATCTTTTAACCAGTTAAGCAATGCGGTGCATGGTGCTTTGAAATATTATGATTTACCGGACCTGGTCAGGTTGTTGGGTGATAAAGTTGTTATCAGGGATCCGTATGACGCAACCGGATTAGCGTTTGGCAAAAAAAGCAGTGAGTATAAGCTGTCTGATGAACCCGATATTAAAGGACTTGCCGGAATATTGTATGGCAAGATTAATTTTTCCAATCCTGAATCCCCGGATCCGATTGACAGCTTAAATTGCGTCTGGCATAATAAAATTCAAAAACGCGGCAGGGACTGGGCTGCTAAATGGTTTGGGTATCTTTATTCACCTTATGATGGTGAAGTACAGATATCGATTTATTCAAATCAAAAAGTAAAATTTGCATTAGGTGAGATTATAAATGAGACACTCGAATATGATATTCCCCAAAAAATAATAAAGGTGCATTTAGACAAGGGGAAATTCTATCCATTAAGAATTGAATACAGCCAGGATGGTGTTATTGAGAGCTATATGAAAATTACCTGGCATAAAATAGGCGAACCGGAAAAAGTGATTTCATCAGGATTTCTACATTATTCACCTGCGCAAAAATTCAGGATGGAAAATGATTGGAAATAAATTTATGAAAATCATGAATGATTTATACCTGATTTTATTTAGCATCACCGCTGGTTGCATTCTCCTGACAGGATGTGGTACTGATGCCAATTATAATTATATTGAAGATTCGAGAACCTTGTTTGGTAAAGCCAGATTAACTTCTGCGCTGGAAAATACGGGCCTGTCGAACAGCAAAATAAAACTCAATCTTGAACTGAATCCCGACTTAAATAAGGCAGAAAGTTATAGTATAAATTTAAATGACAGTGTAATTACTATTGCCGGCAGCGATGCCGCCGGGCTATTATACGGTTGTCTGGATTTATCCGCGTCCATTAAGAGGTTAAAAAATATACCTGAAAATTTCAGCTCTTATGAATCACCGGTAATGAGTTTGCGTGGTGTATGCATATTATTGATGAAGCTAGGCACTTATAATTATCCGGTTACTCCGCAGGAATTTCCTTTCTTCTATGATAAAAAACTATGGATCGAATACCTGGATTTTCTGACAGCGAATAAGTATAACTATATTGCCTTCTGGAACGGACATCCTTTCGCCTACTTTACCAAACTGGACAAATATCCCGAAGCGCAGGAAGGTATGCCGCCCGGATTAGTAGAGCAGAATAACAAAATGCTGCACTGGCTCCTGACAGAATCTAAAAAGAGAAATATCAAACTGATTTTTCAATTCTATAATATTCATACATCGGTTTATTTCCAGAAAGCGCATAATCTGCCGGATCAGTTTTCAGAACCGTCACCTTTGCTGGCGGATTATACATCATATTGCATCGAAAAATTTGTCACTGAATTTCCGGATGTTGGTTTGTATATAACGGCCGGCGAAGCTCTTGATCCTCAATACGCGGTACAATGGGTTAATCATGTTGTATTGGATGCCGTAAAAAAAAGCGGGAAGCAGCCGCAAATCCTTTTGCGATCCTGGTTTTTAGATTTTGAGAATGCAAAACAAATACTCGATTACTATCCCGGAATTTTCATAGAAAGAAAGTACAATGTGGAGATGATAGCTGATACCCTGATCGATCCTCAGAATAAATTGTGGGCTGATTTATCGGGCAATTATATTGTAAATATTCATATGGCGGCCAATCTGGAACCATTCAGATGGAATCCGCCAAATTACATTCAGAAGTGCATGCAAAGCGCGGCATTTATCGGAGCTAACGGATTGCATTTATATCCCCGCAAATCCTGGCGCTGGCCATACGGAGCAGATACCGGTAAAAGGCAACTTCAGTGGGAGAGAGATAAACTCTGGTTTGAGATGTGGGCAAGATATGCCTGGAATCCGGATAGAAAAGCCAGTGCGGAATTAGATTACTGGCTGGAATATTTCACCACAGAATATGGATCGCAGGAGGCCGCAACCTTGGCGTTAAGCGCATTTGAAACTAATGCCGATGTATTGCCGGCAATACAGAGATTATTCTGGGCAGGATATGATAATCATACAGTTGTAACTTCGGGGCTTATGTTATCCCAGATCGAACGACTAAAAGGTATTCCGTTCTTGTCTCTGGATCCGGTGATCAGGATTCCAAAATATCTTGAAATGACCGGTAAAGAACTGGTGAGTGAAGGAATCAGTCCGGTTGAATTCCTGGATAAAAAGGTTGCAGACGCCGAAACTGCACGCAGGCAATTAGAAAATGCGGTTAAACATGCCCGGGAAAATATTGATAAACTTAAGTCACATTTAGCAGACGCCAAAGCAGTTGAGCTCACAGTAAAATTTTATGCAGAAAAATTAAAAGCGGCAGCAGCAAAAGCAGAATTAAGCGCTAATCCTGACGATGAAAAAATTGCCGGCAAGTTCCTAAAGTATCTAAAAAATTCTGTTACATACTTCAAAAAACTGACCGCGTTAACAAAAGATCATTATGAGAGTATAAGTGATGTATCGGCACTCCATCCGCTGCCCTTAAAAGTATTACCATTTCATTGGGCAGATATTCTTCCCTTATACATACAGGAATACCAGGTGTATGCCGATGAAATACAACAAAAAGACCAACCAGAAGTGAATATTCCAAAATTCATGGGATTGATTGGTGTCTGCTATGGAAGCCCGGATCTCGTAAATCCCCGGAAAGTCTTAAATACAGAAACATTAGAGTTTGACTGGGATGTAAATCCGCCTGATGATGGCAGGAATTGGTCCGCGTCATTCTCAGGTTTTATTAAAGCACCAGTAACCGGTGATATAAAGTTTTATGCTTCC
>CAYULK010000134.1:0-8705 GCA_964445625.1 uncultured Calditrichota bacterium | reverse complement strand
AATTTGACGGGTTGGAGTTTCACCAACTGATATACAAACGCCTCTTGGCGTACCGGAGTTCCACAGAGGTATTTAGGATTTTATCCAAAGAACTCTGTTTTGGAAATATCGATTTTTAACCGCAAGGACGAAAGGCACGCAAAAACAAGATACTTTTAAATTCAACATTCTTAAATTTACATTTTGCATTTTTATTAAAGGCCTTGGTCCTTGAGCCTTGTTCCTTTGGCCTTTTGCCTCTTGACCCCTTTTCTAAAGGACTTTTAATCTTTGTGCCTTCTTTGCGTACTTGTGGTTCATCAATTCTCCCGGAGACCGCTTCGCCAATCTCCGGGGAAGATATCTTTTGTGCCTTTGTGCCTGAGTTTTTGGATTACTTCTCAAATGCAATTTCCCGATTTATCACGATTATTCTAAACTTTTATTTGAATACGGGAATGATGATGTGTAAATTTTTAGTTTGTATAGATAAATACTAAGATGCGCTCCCAGGTACAACCTGGGAACGAGGGTAGTAAATGAAGGTAGTGTAAATGCAGCGCACAATCTTAAAATCAAAAATACACCGGGCAACGATAACCGATGCTAATTTGGACTATGAAGGCAGCCTGACCATCGATCCGGATCTAATGGACAAAGCCGATATCCTGCCATATGAAAAATTGGATGTTGTAAATATCAATAATGGCCAACGATTTAGCACCTATGCCATTGAAGGAATTCCGGGTTCCGGAGATATTTGTCTTAATGGTGCTGCAGCACGACTTGGTAATATCGGTGATCTTGTGATAATCATTACCTATATCAATCTTGCCGATGAAGAAATTCATCACCACCAACCAATTGTGGTCTTAGTTGATGAAGAAAATAAAGTTAAATCTACGCACGTGACTGTCTGAATCAATGGAAGACCCTGCTAAGCGAACTCAATCACAATTCAAACGACTTTCGGACAAAGCCGTTTATCTTATCAATCGATTTAAGATGGGTGAACATACATTTGTTCTTACCGTCGCGGTTCTGATTGGTATTCTGGGTGGCTTTGGCGCCGTTGGAATCCAATATGCTATCCGCGGATTTGAGCACTTATTCTGGGGCGAACAATTTAATCTCAATACAATTCTGGACATTCACTGGGGTTGGAAAGTATTTATTCCGGCAATGGGTGGTGTTTTTGTCGGATTTATTATACAATTTGTCGCCAGTGAAGCCAAAGGTCATGGTGTACCGGAAGTAATGGAAGCCATTTCATTACGCAATGGAATCATTCGCCCACGAGTTGTTTTTGCCAAGCTCTTTGCCTCTGCAGTCTATATCGCTTCGGGAGGATCTGTCGGTCGTGAAGGACCGGTCATTCAAATTGGTTCGGCCGTTGGCTCCAGTCTTGGTCAACTCTTTAAAGTAAATCCTAAAAGAATGCGAACATTCGTGGCCTGTGGTGCCGCATCAGGAATAGCAGCCGCATTCAACGCACCGGTAGCCGGCGCGTTATTTGCCGTTGAAATTATCCTGGGTGACTTTGCTGTTCCCCAGTTCAGCCCGGTGGTGATTTCATCAGTCATGGCAACAGTGGTTTCACGACATTTCCTGGGTGATTTTCCGGCTTTTGAAGTTCCAAAATATCACATGGGCTCGCCGGCGGAACTTGGTTTTTATGTGGTTTTAGGATTTCTGGCAGCCGGTGTTGCCTTATTATTTATAAAGACACTTTATAAATCTGAAGAATTTTTTGATAATCTTAAATGGCCAGAACCGGTTAAGGCCGGCCTGGGTGGAATGAGTATCGGTCTGATTGGCATATTTTTTCCCCAGATATTTGGCGTGGGTTATGATACAATCACCAGCGCATTAAACGGCTCATTGATCTGGCAAGTGGCTTTGGGGCTCGTATTTTTAAAAATCATTGCCACATCACTAAGTCTTGGTTCTGGTGGATCCGGCGGTATTTTTGCGCCGTCACTGCTCATGGGCGCAGTACTCGGTGCATTTTACGGATCGGTCATTGCACAATACTTTCCGGATCTGCAAATTTATCCCGGAGCCTACGCTCTGGTCGCCATGGGTGGTGTGGTCGCGGCGGCAACTCATGGACCGATAACAGCTATTTTGATTATCTTTGAGATGAGTGGTGACTATAAAATTATATTACCATTGATGATTACCTGTATCATTGCGACCATTATTGCCATGCGGGTAAAGAAAGAATCTATTTATACGCTGAAACTCAAACTTAGAGGTATTAATTTACATGGTGGCCGGGAAATAAACGTTCTGAAATCGCTGCACGTCAGCGATGTGTACCGCAGATCAGTTGAAACACTGGATGAATCAGTGCCATTTCCCGACATTGTAGAGAAAATGGCCAATAGCCGGCACTCATTCTTTTACATTGTCGATAAGAAAAATAATATCCCGGGATCGATTTCTCTGAATGAGATTCGCCAGACAATAATTGATTATGAAAATTTAAAAAATCTGTTAATTGCCAAAGATATTATGAATCCGGAAGTTGTCACTGTTTCAATCGATGATAACCTGGATGACGTTATGAAGAAATTTGGTCGCAATAATATTGACGAATTTCCGGTTATCTCAGAAAAAGACGGCAGAAAGATTGTGGGCAGTATCTGGCAACGGGATGTCATCGAAATCTATAACAGACAAATTTTTCTGCGTGATATGTCGGGTGAACTTGGCGTCGATATTCAAAAAACCACCAAACAGCATTTTGTTCCTGTTTATGAGGATTTTCACCTGGTGGAACTCGAAGCATCAAATATTTTTGTGGGTAACACCCTGCGTCAGCTAAATTTACGCCAAAAATTTGGTGCTGAGATTATTCTGGTTAAGAAAAATCCAAATATGGTTGACCAGAAAACGATTCAACCGGATGCTAATTACAAAATCGAACTGGGTGATGTGCTTTTATTATTTGGCACAAAGAAAAATCTTGAAATATTGGAGAAACAGTAATATCGTAGGATGACATTAATGTCATCCTGCCGACATATGAAAAACTCAAATAAAAAATCGGATTTTGCAAAATATCTGGATAATAAGATGATCGGAAATATCAGTCTGCGTGATTTTCTGATCAAAATTTCCTTTTATCTGGCATTGGTAATTATCATTCCTCAACTCTTCCCTTCCGGACGATCATTTAAATATACCGATTTAAGGGTAGGAAGTATTATTAATAAAAAGGTGATCGCTCCATTTAATTTTCCTGTTTTAAAGACAGAGCAGGAATTACAAAGTGACCGTGAAAAAGCTGTATCCGAAGTACCTTTTTATTTCATAAAAACTAATCCTGCTTCTCTGACGCAAATCGAAAAATTCACACATTTCTTTGATTATATCGGATCATTGCCGCGTGAAATTCAACTGACAACACTCGCAGAATCAGATACCTCCGACTCTTTAAGCATGAATGAAGTTGTCTCTACACTCTCAATTGATTATGATGCCAACTTGAGTGTTGATGAAATATCCCAGCTCCTGACTTTGCTTCACGAATCAAATAAAGAAAATCTAAAAAAGTCACTAATCACTCAATTTAACAACATGTATCACAAAAACTATGTCAATATTAGTAAAACTGAAATCAAGGATAGAAATCTGGTACTGATCAGATCAGGTATTGAAGAAGAACTGCAATTGACCGATTTGTTGGATGCCCGGGAATGGACAGTATATCTTGAGGAAAAATATACTTCTGTACAAGATAAAGACATCATACTAAAAATATTAAATTTGTTTTCCGAACCAAATATTATCTATGACCGGGATTATACTGAACAACAGTTGGGTGAAGCAATTGCACAGGTCTCAACGGGAAAAGACTATGTCTACGAGAACGAACGGATTGTAGATGCCAATGAGCGTATTACCGAGGATATTTATCAGAAATTATACTCACTGGAAGTGGCTACAGCAGAACGTAGTATACAATCCGGTGATTTGCGCAGTTTTTTTTCCACTCTGGCAAAATATCTGTTAACCGCATTAATCCTGTTCATGTTTGTATTTTATCTGCCGACAAACAGACCCCTTATCTTTCGTGATAACAAGAAACTGCTGCTGCTCACAATACTGATTCTGATTCAGGTTGCCATGGCTGCAATCATCGTTAATACCCTCGGCTGGTCCTCGTATTTGATCCCGACAACTATATCGGCAATGCTGCTGGGAATTCTGTTTGATGCAGGAATGGGATTCATCGGCACCGTTATTATCGGATTATTGCTCGGTGGAATTACCGGATTTGATTATACTTTTATTCTAATGACTATCTTTGTCGGAATAGTATCTATATATTCGGTAACACATATCCGTACCAGAAACCATATATTCAGAGCTATTCTGAATATTGTTCTGGCCTACACTATTACAGTGGTCGTATTTGGATTTTTGCGTTACGAAAGTATTGACGAAATTGGCCGGGTTTTATTGTATTACATTCTGCCAAATGCCATATTATCCCCCTTTATTACTTACATGATCTTAGGGATATTTGAACGTATTTTTGATATCACAACTGATATTACCCTTCTTGAGTTATCTGATTTGAATCATCCGCTATTAAAGGAGCTGGCAGTCAAGGCGCCGGGTACATTTCATCATAGCATTGTGGTTGGTAATCTGGCTGAGTCCGCTGCTAAAGTAATTGGCGGGAACTCCCTGCTGGCCAGGGTTGGCAGTTATTATCATGATATCGGGAAAATGGAGAAACCGGAATATTTCGTAGAGAATGAACAGGGCGGAGAAAACAAGCATGAATCACTGGCACCGAATATGAGCGCCATAATACTGTCTTCACATGTCAAGGTTGGCCTGGAAATGGCCGAAGAATATAAATTACCAAAAATTATCCGCGATTTTATACCTGAACATCATGGTCGGAATTTAATGTCATTCTTTTATAATAAAGCGGCTAAGGCTCAGGATGAAAAAGATATCAGTATAGATGATTACCGTTACCCGGGACCATCTCCGCGATCAAAAGAAACGGCGATTGTGATGCTTGCTGACACCGTGGAAGCAGCTACAAAGACACTTAAAAACCCAACTGCCGGCAGATTGCGCAAAATGGTCGAAGAACTGGTTGAAAAAAGATTCCTTGAAGGCGAACTGGATAAAAGCGACTTAACCATGCGGGATTTAAAAGGTATTATTGACGGATTTATGTCCGTCCTATCCGGCATCTATCATAAGCGAATTGAATACCCCGGTATTGATGATAGTAAAAAAAGTAGTTCAAAAAAAGAAAATAAGGTAAAAGCCAAGAGCAATGGAAGTTCGAATTAGTGGTGAAATACAGGAGATTGCCGGAGATTCCGATTTATTAATGAAGGTGGTTGAATGGATCTGCCGGCAAATTAATTTACAACCGGATTCGATCGACATCATTCTGGTGGACGACAACACATTGCGTGCACTACATAAGATTTATCTGGATGACGACACACTTACCGATGTTATGACTTTTAACCTGGGCGAAAACGGATCTATTGAAAGTGAGATCTATATCAGTATGCCCAGAGCTATGTCACAATCTGTTGAGTATGAAATCACACTTCTACAGGAAATGATTCGACTAGTTATTCATGCTTGTCTGCATCTTGCCGGGTACGATGATCAGAATGATAAAGATCGTAAAAAGATGAAAAAACTGGAAGATGAATATGTCAATAATGCGTATAGCGAATTTTTAAATTCCTGAATGAAAAAAGAGATCATATGACGAAACCATAGAGAGCCTAGGGCTCAACCTTCGGGTGAGCGACGACCTCTGCTGTTCATATTGGGACAAAAATTTAAATATTTACCACGAAGAGCACGAAGATCTAATAATTAAATCTGCTTCGTGGGTAGTAAACAGATCAACATTGTAGGAGATTTATAGGTCTTGGATTTAATATTTCTGGGTTACATTTTAACATTTACAGTTTTGCTGCTCTTGTCTGCTTTTTTTTCTGCATCCGAGACTGCATTTTTCTCATTATCAGCTGCAGATTTAGATCGGATGAAGAACAGGAAAGATTCCGCAACCCTTCAGGTTGTTAAACTAATGTCTCAACCAAAAAAATTACTGATATCTATTGTCATTGGAAATACAATTGTTAACATTTCCGCAGCTTCACTGGCAGCAATTCTGACCCTGGATATTTGTAACTCAATGGGATTTGATCCTGAGATTGGGATCATTATCGATGTCATTGTAGTAACACTCGTTATTTTGATTTTTAGCGAAATTGTTCCCAAGGTTGCCGCTGTAAAAAACGCAAAACGGGTCGCAAGAAGTTTTGCTTATCCGCTTACTATATTTTATTATCTGTTCACACCGGTGGTCAGCATATTCCATATTTTTACCGAATGGCTGACACATATCTTTAAAATTAATAAGAATAAACTATTGCTCTCCGAAGAGGAACTACTTGCCCTGGTAGATGTCGGTAAAGAAAGAGGAACCCTGGAGCAGGAAGAAAAGGAAATGATCCACTCTATTTTCGAATTCGGCGAAACCAATGTCAGAGAGATTATGATTCCCCGCATTGACATGATATCAATTTCAATGGAAACAGATATCGACACATTGCTGGAACTGATCAAAAAACATATGCACAGCAGAATCCCGGTATATCAGGATAAGATTGATAATATTATCGGTATTATTTTCGCCAAAGATCTTCTGCCATATATGTATAAAAAGAAATCCCGGGTATTTAGCCCGAAAGAACTGGCCCGTCCCGCATATTTTGTACCTGAGCAGAAAAAGATAGACGAACTATTACGCGAGTTTCAGACCGAGAAAATTCATATGGCAATTGTGGTTGATGAATATGGTGGTACCGCCGGACTGGTAACCCTGGAAGATATCATCGAGGAGATTGTTGGTGAAATTCAGGATGAACATGATAGTGAACAACCCATGTATCAAAAAATATCCGAAAAAGAGTATCTGATTGATGGCAGTATGGATCTTGAGGAATTAAATGAAGAATTAGGTCTTACTCTCCCAACTGAAGAAGGTGTCGAAACTCTTGCCGGATTCCTTTTTGGATTATTCGGATCCGTACCGAAAGAAAAACAAAAAATTGACTACAAAGGCTATCAATTCGTGGTAGAAAAAATCATCCGACGCAGGATTAAGCAAGTCCGGGTCATCCACAAAACTCAAAAATCATAACTGCCGGATCATACACAATGACTTCTCCGTTTGCAAAAATACCATCCGTAAATGATCTTCTTGAAAATCTGAACGATCAATTAGGTCTTATAGATGCGAAATACCTCAAGATTTTAATTATTGACCTCATTTCGGATATTAAAGCAAATCCCAAAAAATCAGGACTAGAAAAAAAAGACCGTAAAAGCATTACCTCAGAAATTCTGACTGCGGTAAGAAATCGTGTAGCTGAATTATCATCGCCACCATTAAAACGTGTTATTAATGCGACAGGCGTAATTTTACATACCGGATTGGGTCGTGCACCCCTTGGTCAGAATACACTGGATTCCATTGGTTCAATTTCCACATATACAAATCTTGAAATTCAACTGGATAGTGGCCGGCGTGGTCAGCGTCTGGATCACGTTGCCCCATTATTACGTCTGCTCACAGGTTCAGATGATGCTGTGGTGGTTAATAATAATGCAGCTGCTGTACTTCTAATGCTCAATACGGTGGCACGCAGAAAAGAAGTCATTGTCTCACGTGGTGAGTTGGTTGAGATCGGGGGATCATTTCGCATGCCGGAAGTGATGAAGACCGGCGGCGCCAAAATGGTTGAAGTAGGCGCAACAAATAAAACCCATCTATCTGACTATGAAGAGGCAATAAATGAAAAAACTGCGGCAATCATGCTGGTTCATCCCGGCAATTATGAGATAGTCGGTTTTACTGCCAAACCGGAACTGAAAGAGATAATTGAACTTGCCCACCAGAAAAATATTCCATTGCTTTATGACCTGGGCAGCGGTGCCTTTGTGGATATGCAAAAATTTGGATTCGAATATGAACCGGTGGTTGAAGATATGGTCAAACTGGGTATTGATGTTATTTCCTTTTCCGGCGACAAACTACTGGGTGGTCCGCAGGCCGGGATAATCGTTGGTAAAAACGAATGGATCAGAAAAATAAAACACAATCATCTTCTGCGGGCTCTTCGCTGTGACAAGATTACACTTGGTATCATAACTAATGTTTTAAATGGATATTTACACTCCGGCAAAGTAATTGACAGTAATCCGACCTTAAACCTGTTTAGTCGTGATATTAACCAGCAGGAGAAACTGGTAAACGAACTAATTTCTGCGATTATGACTACAGACCGGATATCAGTGGAATCGGTACCCGCATCCGGTAAAGTAGGCAGTGGCGCCTACCCGGTATCCCGAATTCCGGCGATTGCATTACAAATTTCCGGTTCAAAGATATCTGCTGAAAGAATTGCCCGGCAACTCAGATTGTATGAAACACCAATATTCGGCTACATCGAAAATGATGTCTATTTTTTGAATATGTTAACCGTTTTTCAACAAGATATTCCGATACTGGCAACTGCGGTAAATAAGCTGTAATTAGGAACCGGGATATGGGAACTGGTATTAGTTATTTGTAAATCGGAATTTACCAATCTGATTTTACTTGTTTTGATAAAATTATCATTGAGCTTAAAGCAATTTCAAAAATCATCAAAGAG
>CAYULK010000133.1:0-8760 GCA_964445625.1 uncultured Calditrichota bacterium | reverse complement strand
GATTCTTGACAGAATAAAGATTAAATATAAGCCGGAAAGTGGAGATTGGCATGTGTTTCGTACTAATGGCCTGGCCGAATCCAGATTGTATGAAAAGGTCAGAAATATTATAGATAGAGCGGGCAATAATTACAATATCGCTTTTTTACCGAAAACCAGTGGCGTGGATCTTCGTCTTAAGTCAAAGCCCGGTCAAACTTTAGATCAGGATTTTTTGAACGAAATCCGGAACAATATCTCAGAATACATATATTCGGAATGTAAGGACTCATTGCCCGAAGTTATCAGCAAGCTGTTTATTGAAAAAAACTATACCCTTGCTGTTGCTGAAAGTTTTACCGGTGGCACGATATCAGACCGGATATCAAATATACCGGGATGCTCTCAATATTTTATGGGTTCGGTAATTACTTACAGTAATAAAAGTAAAATTGATTTGCTCGGGGTCCCGCAACAGACACTTGAGAATTATGGTGCAGTCAGTTATGAAACAGTAGAAAAAATGGTCAGAGGTGTGCAAAAGCGATTTAAAACAGACTGTGCGGTTGCCGGCACCGGAATTGCCGGGCCCGGCGGAGCAACTCCGGACAAGCCGGTTGGCTTATGTTATCTTGCTGCAATCGTACACAACCGGATACTGGTTAAGAAATATAACTTTGGTAAAGACCGTCGGATAAATAAAGAACGTGGTGCAGCCGCAGGCTTGGAGATTCTGCGTCGTTTAATTATAGAATAAGTTGATTTGCGAATTAAAATTGTTTACCATTATCGCTTCTCAATAAAAACCTATCTTTGCAAGGAGAAATGATACTATGCTGAAAAACCATCCTAAAGGATTAATGATACTCTTTTTCACCGAAATGTGGGAACGCTTCGGATACTATTTGATGCTCGGAATTTTCTTTCTTTATATGACAGATACTTCGAAAGGCGGTATGGGTTTTGGTAACGCTAAATCTGCTGACATACTAGGAACTTATCTTGCTCTTGTGTATCTGACACCTTTTCTCGGCGGGCTTTTGGCAGACCGCGTCCTGGGATACCGCAGGTCGATAATTCTTGGTGGTTTGCTTATGGCCATGGGCTATCTGGGTTTAGCCATTCCCGGGGATAATGCGTTCTGGATTTCCCTGTTTCTTATCATTATCGGCAATGGTTTTTTTAAACCGAATATTTCCACTCTGGTAGGTAATTTATATGGCGAAGAAAAATATCAGAAATTCAAAGATGCCGGATATAATATTTTTTATATGGGCATCAATATTGGTGCCTTCGTGTGTAATTTTGTGGCCGCATACCTGCGTAATTACTATGGCTGGGGATATGCTTTTGCCGCAGCAGGAATCGGTATGTTTATTGGAATTATCTGGTTTTTAGGCGGACAAAAAGAAGTAAAACATGCAGATGTCCTGAAACCAACCAACCCGGAAGATATGTCTTTGGGTAAAATTTTTGCCACGGTATTCGGTCCGCTGGTAGTGTTTGGTGCCATTGGCTGGTTTATTCCCGATAATATATTTGGTACTGATTCCAACGATGCATTTTTATTCGCCAGCATTCCGGTTCTGTTGTTTTATCTTTCATTATGGTATCGTGGATCAAAAGAAGATAAAGCGCCGATTGCTGCGCTTTTATCGATATTTGGGGTCGTCATTATCTTTTGGGCGATCTTTCATCAAAATGCAACCGCTCTTACAATTTGGGCAGAGAGTTATACAGACCGCAGTATGCCGGCGGTTGTTGAACCGCTCGCTGAAACATTTGGCATGGTACAGAATGTGGATACGTCACCGCGGGATATACCAAAACTTGATGCTCATGGTGTGCCTGTTGTAGATGAAAATGGACTGGCGATAACAGCGATCGGGCCGCATCCTTACTTCAATAATCTTGATAATGAACAATGGGAAGACAGTGAAAAAGTAGTTTCTTTGAAATTAATATCAACCGAAATATTCCAATCCGTGAATCCCGGATTTGTCGTTATTTTAACTCCGCTTGTCGTAGCTTTTTTTGCTTTTTTACGCAAGCGCAATAAAGAACCGTCCACACCGGCAAAAATCGGCTGGGGCATGTTTATTACCTCAGTGTCTACCATAGTAATGATTGCGGCAGTGTTTGCATCGCAAAACGGTCTGGAGAAAAGCTCACCTGCCTGGCTGATTGGGTCTTATGCAGTTATCACAGTCGGCGAACTATTTCTAAGTCCCATGGGACTATCCATGGTATCCAAACTCAGTCCCCCGCGAATCACTTCTTTGATGATGGGCGGCTGGTTCCTTGCAACATCTATCGGAAACAAACTTTCGGGAGTTGTCGCCGGATTGTGGGATACAATTGCCATTAAACAGTATTTTTTCCTGATAAACTTTGCCGGCGCTATGGTTGGTGCCATTGCCATATTCCTCATGGTCAAATGGTTGCGGCGGGTTGTTCTGGAGCATACAGGCAGCCATTAACTGATGGCAGTTGGCAATAGGCAATTAGGAGTGAGGGATTAGAGATTAGAAATGAGAGATGAGAGTTGAATATTGAATTAGCGAAACCTATGTCCCTGCTAAAGTCGATTAAACTGGACGATTTTGTTGTCCTCGATCTGGAAACAACCGGACTGGATCCCACCGGTGACCGCATTATTGAGATTGGCGCTATTCGTTACAAAAATGGTAAAGAAGCAGAAAAGTACGAGTCGTTTGTCAATCCTGAAATACCCATCCCGGATTTTATTACAAAACTTACCGGCATAAGTGATACTGATGTTCAGGATGCACCGGTTATTGAAAAAATATTTGATGAGTTAATTGCGTTCATAGCCGATTCTCCACTCGTCGGCCATCAGATAAATTTTGATTGCTCATTTCTGGAATATCAATATCGTATTCGTAATAATGATTTTAAAATGTGGGAAATCGTATCTCAAAGATTTGTCTATCTGCGTAGCCGGCGTATGGACACTTTATTTATTGCACGAATATTTCTTCCATTTCTGCAACGATTCCGGCTGGCCGCAGTGGCAGCACATTTTAAGATTGATCTTGAAAATGCACACCGGGCCATTGACGATGCGCGGGCAACCGGAAAAATCTTCCTGGAACTGATTGATCGCACGCTGGCATGCAATACACAAATTTTGCGCCAGATAATCCGTCTGTTATACAAAAACAGCGCCCGTGTTAAATATTTTTTCAAACCAATCCTGGATTATAAGATCGAGAACAATATTGATGTAACGAACGCCGGAATCACTGAAGATGTCGCCTATGCGCATAATTATTATAATATTATCGGAGAAGCCGATTACAAACGCGAAATGATCGATGCTGAAGTTCCTCTTGAATTTATCAATGAAGACACAATCTCTCATGACATATCCGGCGAAGGCCGATTAAAAAGTGCCCTTAATAATTTTGAAGAGCGTCCCCAGCAGGAAAAAATGGCCCGCCTGATCGCCCGTGCATTCAATAAGAGGGAATTTTTGATTGTAGAAGCCGGAACCGGCACCGGTAAATCCATGGCATATCTGTTTCCCGCAGTGGAATGGGCAGTTAAAAATCGAGAAAATAACGAACGGGTGTTGATTAGTACAAATACAAAAAATTTGCAGGAACAGTTATTTTTTAAAGATATACCGACCGCACATGCCACTTCTTCTAAAAAGTTCAAAGCCGTCCTGCTCAAAGGGAAATCCAATTATCTATGTCTCGACAGATGGAAAGCCACATTGGTCGATATGGACCAGAGACTCTCAGCACAGGAAAGAACAAGAATCCTGCCACTGATTCTTTGGGCCGAGCAGACACAAACAGGGGACATTGCCGAGAATACCGGATTTCAATTAAATCAAAACTGGGGATTATGGGGTAAACTAATCGCCGAGAATAATTATTGTCCGGGTCGTACCTGCAAATTTTACCAGGAATGCTTCCTTATGCGCGCCAGGAATAATGCACGTAAAGCGGACATCGTGGTCGTAAATCATTCCCTGCTTTTTTCAGACCTGGTGACCGATAATTCAATTCTGGGGACTTATAATAACCTTATACTGGATGAAGCACATAATCTTGAAAAAACGGCCGGTGATTATCTTGGCATACGATTCAATTGGTGGACCTTTCGTAATATCTACCACAAGCTATACGAAGAAGAACCAAAAAAAACCGGTTCAATCGTACAACTGGAATACCGTCTTAACCTGGCGCGTCTGCCCGCATCACTTTTTGATCGTATGACAAAGCAGATCAACCGGGTAAAAACTGAGTCGATTGGTTTTAAGCGTAATTCAGAGCAATTTTTCAGTTCCCTTAATCAAAGTCTGCGTGAAAAAAGTCAGAAACAAAACCAGAATGGATCTGAAGAAACAAAAATCCGGTATCACAGAAAATTCCGTCACTTTACAGAATTATTTGAAATAATAGATGATCTGAAAATAAATATATCTACCCTTAAAAAATCCGTGTCAAATCTTCTGGATATTTTTGCTGACATTCGTTCCGATTCCTTTCAGTTTCAGGATCAGATCCACCGGGAACTTATTTCATTTGAAACGGATCTTGTGACCCTGGCTCATTCGCTGGAGTTCTGTATCAAAGCGGATGAAGATAATTATGTGTACTGGCTTGAATTACCGTTCCGAAAGGGCAGCAACGATGTAAGTTTTAATGCAGTACCCCTCAATATTGCCGAATTATTGAAAAAAACCCTGTTTGCCCAGCTACGTAGCGCGGTATTCACTTCTGCAACATTAGCAGTGAACGGATCATTTTCCTACTATAAAAATCGGGTGGGACTTAACCTGGTACAGCATGCTGATATAAAATCCGCTGTCCTTGGCTCACCGTTTGACTACGAGAATCAATTATCGCTATTTATTCTGGATTTTCTTGATGATCCCAGAAATGAACGATTTGCCGAACAGTTAACCGGATTAATCAAGGAAACTCATAAGAATCATCCCACAGGCATGCTGGTATTATTCACAAACTACTCTGTTTTGAATAAATTGTATTCGGAAATGAAAACCCATTTTGAAATGGAAAAAATTTTACTTTTGGCCCAGGGTAAGAGCGGCAGCCGCACGAATATAATTAATCAATTCCGGGAATATAAAAATTCTATTCTTTTTGGCACGGATAGTTTTTGGGAAGGTGTTGACGTTCCCGGCGAGGCGCTCGAACTTCTACTGATCACAAAATTGCCATTTGATGTACCAACCGAGCCATTGATTGCAGCAAAACTCGAGATGATCAAACGTACAGGTGGAAATCCATTTATGGACTTTTCCGTACCGGAGGCTATTATTAAATTCCGGCAGGGATTCGGCCGCCTGATCAGACATAAAAATGATATTGGTGCCGTTCTGATTTGTGATAACCGGCTTAGCCGCATGCAATACGGACATCAATTCTTAAATTCATTACCGGTAAATGGAAAAATTATTAAAGACAGTGATGCCCTCTTTACCGAGCTCGCTGATTGGTTCGATAAAAAAAGCATAACCGCAGGAAAAATCTATGAAGGATAATATACTCAGAATATCCAATAAAATATTACAACTGGATGACATAAAAAAATTTATAGATTCACCGACACAAATTACTATTGATAAAGACACAATCATAAAAATTAATGATTCACGTCAGGTTATTGAGACTATTCTTAAATCTGATAATCCCGTTTACGGTGTGAATACAGGATTTGGCAGTTTCTCAGAAACACGGATTGAGATTAAAACTGTTGCTGAGTTACAGCGACGTCTCGTGCTAAGCCATGCGGCAGGGGTTGGACGCCCTGTTCCCTTGCCGATAGTACGTCTGATGATGCTGCTAAAAATTAAATCTCTCTCACTTGGATATTCGGGTTGCCGTTTTAAAATAGTTGAAACTTTAATCCAGCTCATAAATAAAAATGTTTTGCCTTCAATTCCGGAGCAGGGTTCCGTTGGCGCCAGCGGCGACCTTGCACCACTGGCCCATATGGCACTGGTTCTAATTGGAGAAGGAAGTGCATTTATCCCCGCCGGCAAAAACACAGAGGATAATTCGCGGCAGGAAGTCAGTGGATCCGATGCTCTGGAATTTGCGGGTATTGATCCGATTGTATTAGAAGCCAAAGAAGGATTAGCCATTCTCAACGGCACCCAGGCAATGACGGCATATGCTGTTTATGCGATGATGCAAACAAAAAACTTGTTAAAAGTGGCCGATATTGTGGGAGCAATGAGTGTAGAATCTCTATTGGGGACACTTACACCCTTTGATGATCGAATTCAAAAAATTCGAAATCATCCCGGACAATCTACGGTAGCAGACAATATCAGAAAAATTCTGACAGATAGTCCGATTGTAGCGTCACATAAATACAGTCATCATAAAGTGCAGGATGCCTATAGTCTACGCTGTATTCCCCAGGTTCACGGCGCGGTTCGTGATACCGCGACCCATGCAGAATCTGTGCTTTTAAACGAAGTCAATGGCGTAACAGATAATCCTCTCGTCTTTCCCGAAAACAATGATGTTCTTTCCGGAGGAAATTTTCATGGTGCACCTGTAGCCCAGGTCAGTGATTTTTTAAGCATTGCTCTGACTGATTTATCCAGTATATCAGAAAGACGGATCGAACACATGCTCGATCCATCGGTAAGCCGGTTACCGGCATTCCTTACCGGAGATGGCGGCTTAAACTCCGGATTTATGATCGCTCATGTTACTTCAGCCTCTCTTGTATCTGAGAATAAAACGCTTTCCCATCCATCCAGTGTCGATTCCATACCAACATCCGCCAACAAAGAAGATCATGTCAGTATGGGGTTGCATGCTGCCAGAAAAACATTCCAGATAACCCAGAACCTGGAGTATGTACTTGCTATCGAATTACTCTGTGCTTGCCAGGCATTAGACTTTCGTGCTCCGTTGATACCGGCAGAACCAACACATGCCGCCCTGAATCTGGCACGCGAAATGATCCCCACCTGGTCAGAAGACCGTCTGATGCACAAAGACATCCTGATTGCACAGGAACTTATAAGGAGTGGTAAACTGGTAGCATCAGTCGAAAATGAGAGTGGTTTACTTGCATAAATTTTGCGGTTGAATGCCGGGATTATTTTGCCTAAATTTTAAGATTATATCAGAATATAATTCTAAAAAATTTTAGGATACCAGAATCATGATCAAGGACAAGATAACCGCAGAAGCGCTTACCTTTGACGACGTATTACTACTTCCCGAGAAAAGTGAAGTTTTACCTTCCGAAGTTGATGTTCGTACGCGAATAACCAGGAATATTACGCTTAATATACCGTTGCTGAGTGCGGCTATGGATACGGTTACGGAAGCAAATCTGGCGATTGCACTGGCCCGCGAGGGTGGTATAGGAATTATTCATAAAAATATGAGTATTTCAGAACAGGTCCGGCAGATTGACCTGGTAAAAAGATCCGAAAGTGGCATAATTCTCAACCCGGAAACGTTGAGTCCTCATGATAAACTGGGGGATGCTCTCGAGAAAATGGACCGCTTTCATATATCCGGTATTCCGATCGTTGAGGGTGAAAAACTGGTCGGTATTCTCACGCACAGAGATATCCGTTTTGCCACTGAATTACATAAACCGATTTCTGAATTTATGACAAAAAAAAATCTGGTCACTACACCGGTGGGAACTTCGCTTGAAAAAGCAGAAAATATTCTTCAGAAACACCGGATTGAAAAACTGCTCGTTGTCGATGATTCAGGCAGATTAAAAGGTTTAATTACTGTCAAAGATATTCAGAAAAAACTTATGTTTCCCAATGCTTGTAAAGATAATCGTGGCAGGCTGAGAGTAGGCGCCGCAATTGGAGTAGGTAAAAATTCCCTGGAACGGGCGGCTGATTTAATAAAGGCCGGTGTCGATTTGATTGTAATTGACACAGCGCATGGGCATTCCGGTGCCGTGCTTGAAACAACCCGTAATTTTAAAAAACAATTTCCCAGCATCGATCTTATTGCCGGAAATATTGCTACCGCAGAAGCCGCTGAGGATCTCATTGATTGTGGAGTAGATGCGGTAAAAGTGGGTATTGGACCGGGATCCATTTGTACCACACGTGTGGTAACCGGTGTCGGCGTTCCACAGATCCATGCGATTACCGAGGTCTACAAAGAAACTAAAAAACATGATATTCCTATCATTGCAGACGGCGGTATTAAATATTCCGGTGATATTGCAAAAGCAATTGCCTTTGGCGCCGATTCAGTAATGATTGGCAGCCTGTTTGCCGGAACTGACGAGAGTCCGGGAGAAGTAATCCTGCTTGATGGCCGGAGTTATAAATCTGTACGCGGAATGGGTTCCCTTGGTGCAATGAGCGCCGGCAGCAGTGACCGGTATTTTCAGGATGGCCTTTCAGCAGACAAACTGGTTCCTGAGGGTATCGAAGGCCGGGTTCCTTATCGTGGGCCGGTAGGTGCATCTGTTTTTCAACTGGTAGGCGGATTGCGTTCAGCGATGGGCTATACCGGTTGTGCAACAATCGCTCTTCTGAAGGAGAAAGCCAGGTTTGTAAAGATCAGTAGTGCCGGATTACTGGAGAACCATCCACATGATGTGATCATTACCAAGGAATCACCAAACTATCAGACACGATAACCGGAACAAGCTATCACTTCCCTTCGTTGTTATTCTATATTTGAGATCACTCTAAAAAGGGAATAAACCGGAATAGTCATCCTGCCCGCCTGAGGCGGGTCAGGATCTATTGATTTTATTGGAGTTAAAGAT
>CAYULK010000132.1:0-8771 GCA_964445625.1 uncultured Calditrichota bacterium | reverse complement strand
TATATTTTTAGTGGCCTTTCGTGTATTTGGTGGGCTGAACTATTACTATATTTTTAATTAGTGAAAATTCGTGGTTAAGTTTTTTTTTAATTGCAGCATGGTGCTGCGGTATAAATTAATAAAATTTCAATTAAGAATCAGGAGACAAAGAATATCAAATAATTGTAATTTCTGAATCTATACAGATCATGGAGGTATAATGAAAAGAGTTCATCCCAAGGGATTACCTATTCTTTTTTTTACGGAAATGTGGGAACGTTTTAGTTTTTATGGTATGCGTGCCATACTGGTACTCTATTTAACCAAGGAAACAATCGGAGAAAATCCGGGACTGGGTTGGACCAACGCTGATGCGCTTGCCCTTTATGGCTGGTATACCATGTTGGTGTATGTTATGTCGATCCCCGGAGGTATCCTTGCAGACAAACTATTAGGTCAGAAAAAAACGGTTTTCCTGGGAGGTATTTTAATCGCAATCGGTCAATTTACCCTGGCTATAGATAATATTGCTGCATTTTATTCCGGACTACTCTTTTTAATCAGCGGCGTTGGTTGTCTCAAACCAAATATTTCGACAATGGTTGGTGGACTTTACGATGAAGGAGACAGCCGGCGGGACAGTGGATTTATAATATTTTATATTGGCATAAACATTGGTGCCGCGACAGCCCCCTTACTCGTTGGATATATTGGTGAAGTTTATGGATGGCATTATGGATTCGCCCTGGCAGGCTTCGGAATGCTGCTGGGCCAAACAGTATATTTTTGGGGCCAGAAGCACCTGAAGACGGTAGGAAATTTTGTACCGGCCATAAAGATATCCGGAACGGAGAAAAATGTGCCATTGACCAGTATTGAAAAGGACCGGATTATTGTATTATTAATTTCTTTTGTTATTGTAATCGTGTTCTGGGCCGCCTATGAACAAGCCGGCGGATTAATGAATCTGTACACCAAGGAGAAAATTAATCGCATCATTCTGGGGTGGGAAATCCCGGCCAGCTTGTTCCAATCTATCCCGGCCATCTTCGTGATCATCTTTGGGACCATTGTCGCAAAATTCTGGACAAAACGTCATCTAAAGGGTAAGGAATCATCATCCTTGTTTAAAATGGCAATAGGTACTATTGTTATGGGTACCGGCTTTTTAATGATGTCCGGCGCCGCACTTGAATCGACAGATGGAACAAGAGCGATGTTGATCTGGCTGATTGTTTCATACCTGTTGCAGGTACTTGGCGAATTATCAATTTCACCTGTTGCTCTTTCTTTTATCACAAAACTCGCGCCGCTAAAATATGCATCAATTATGATGGGTATATATTTTGCGGCAACCGGTCTGGGCAATAAGCTGGCCGGAATGGTCGGGGAACTGGCTACACACACCGGCGAACTTGAGATATTTACCGGTATATTTATTTTTTGTACAGCTTTTGGATTATTGCTGTTATTATTTTTTAAAAAATTAAAAAAACTTACTCATGGCGCAGAAGATATTAAAGATGCTTAGCTCGAACATGCAGTCATGCATCCGATCCGGCATGAATTTCAATTAAGGAACTTAAAATGATAAAAAAAATCGACCTGAAAAAGGAATTCAGAGAATATTATCAACCAAAGGCCGGAATACCGGAAATTGTTGACCTACCCAAATTTAAATATTTAATGATCGATGGCGAAGGCCATACCGGGTCAGAACAATTCTCCGAGTCAATTCAGGCTTTATTTACAGTATCATATAAAACAAAATTTATATGGAAATATCATGAAAATTCATAAACATATTAAAGATATAGGTGGATATTTTGACGGCCACAGTCAAAAACATCATGAATTATATCTTAGTGATTTTCGCAAAGTGGCTCCGGAAAAACTAAAGACTATTTTGCGACAACCATTCAGTGTAGGTTGATATGTGGCGGGATTATATATTTATATTTATTCGATTGTGATTTGTTTTTTAGGAATGTTTGGCTATATTATAATAGGTTTTACCTTGTATTATATTAATGGTTTTTCAATTTTTAATAAATAATCGGAGTTAAAAATGAAATTGAAACCCCTGGTAATCTCCGTTATCAAAGACACATTTGTTATATGCCGGTTTGACAGTTTTAATCAGATTCCGGAATCTATCCTGCAGAGCCATTTTTATTCCATTACAAAAACAGCTGATGAATTATCTATTGTCTGCCCGGAGGAATTTTTCCCGAAGGACGGGAAATGTGAGATGAACTGGAGATGTCTCAAAATTCACGGTCCGCTGGATTTTGCACAAACAGGAATATTATCATCAATGGCCACGCCACTGGCCGCTGCCGGAATCAGTATATTTGCATTATCGACCTATGATACGGATTACGTGATGGTAAGGGATCATGATCTTGAAAGAGCCGTCGATTCTTTGACACAAAGTGGCCATCAGGTACACAATATTAGCTAATCATGAATATATCAAAGGCGGTCTGAAATAAAAGATTTACCGTTATGTTAGATAAGATTGAGGCCAAAATTGCCAACCAATTGGCGCAAAAGCATAATTATCCATTTGCTCAAAATATATATTTAGATATTTTCCGGTCATTCAGTCATTTTCCTATCACTATGTCTGATATTGGTCTTGTGGGTGCGGGAAAGACAATTACCTATCTGGCACTTGTTGTTCTGAAGTGTTATGAGATTAAAGAGCACACTTTACCAGAGTTATTTCAAAAAATTTTAATGGAATTAAAACCACTGGTGGAATCACATTTTCCCCAGGATTGTACAGTAGAAACCTTGCTGGGCGCAGCGCTCTATTTCAGCCATCCATCAAACATTAGGAGTGATTTAGGTGATAAAGATGTGAAAATAATGTTCACTGAAGAACAATTATATGAATTTGAACTAAAGAAGAAAACCATATATATAAATATTATTTAAAGCAGGAGAACTTACTATGAGATTAAAATTAAACCTCCAAATAATCAATCTTATTCTGATCTTTGTCTTATGCATTATAGTTCCCGGATTAAAGGCATCTGATCCGGGATTAAAAGTGGGAGACATGGCACCGGTTTTTAATGCCAATGACCAGGATGGAGAGTTATGGAATATCGCAGATTTTAAAGATAATAAATTTATCGTGGTCTATTTTTATCCCGCCGCACTGACCAGTGGGTGCACAAAGCAAGCCTGCAGTTACAGGGACAATAAATCCAAACTGAATGAGATTGATGTTGAGATCGTCGGGATAAGTGCCGACCCGGTAAAAAATTTAAAGATATTCGGCAATATGTATAATCTTAATTTTACCCTGCTTTCTGATGTAAATGGAGAAATCGCAAAAATGTTTGGTGTTCCTTCAGATGAAGGCGGATCAATAACCCGCGAGGTTGATGGGGTGGAAATTGATCTGAACAGATCCCATACGGTCTCAAGATGGACATATATTATTGACAAATCCGGTAAAATAGTATATAAAGACACTAAAGTTTCAGCTAAGGAGGATAGTGATAAGGTCGTTGACTTTCTTAATAAACAATTTGAAAAATAATTGTAACGCTCCGGATCAGGAAGATTCCTCCGATGCAGATTTTTTCAGATAACATTCTATTATAAATGTTAAAAATTCATTACGATACAGTGATCATTGGGGCAGGTCCTGCTGGCCTGATGGCTGCAATACAAAGCTTTCATCCTTCAACAAAAATACTGATCCTGGAAAAAATGCCTCGGCCGGCAATAAAACTGCGGTTGTCCGGTAAAGGACGCTGTAATATTACCAATAATGCAGAATTTCAAGAGTTTATCCATCATTTTGGTAAAAATGGCAGATTTTTAAAATATTCATTTTCGGTATTTTTTAATAAGCATTTGCTTCAATTTTTTGAAAATCGTGGTATTGAATTTAAACTGGAGAGAGGTGGAAGATATTTTCCGGTAAGTGACAAAGCCATTGAAATAGTCGATACTTTGCTTGGTCATATCAGGTCTGTTAGTATTGATCTGATGACATCCATACGAGTAAATGCAATTAAAAAACTAACCGATAACCGGTTCAAAATTGAAATCACGAGCAAAACCGGTAAATCGGAAATTTCATGTGTATGTATTGTGCTGGCTACCGGTGGAAAATCGTATCCCGGAACCGGATCTGACGGCTCAGGATATCAGTTGGCGAGTGCTCTGGGTCATCACATAACAGCCGTTTCTCCTTCCCTGGTACCACTGATGACATCCGGCAATATTGCTAAGCGATTAATGGGTTTAAGCCTGCGTAATGTTAATGTCAGTGTGCTTAGTGACAATAAAAAGACAGAAACCAGATTTGGTGAAATGATATTTACCGATACCGGTGTATCCGGACCTGTCATCCTTTCATTAAGTAAAATAGTAGTTCACGGATTGCATAAGAATCATAGAATTACACTTTTAATAGATCTTAAACCGGCGCTCGATCATAAAAAACTTGATCAAAGGCTGATAAGGTTCATAACTCAAAACAGCCGCAAACATTTTCCGGCCTTGCTAAAAGAATTATTACCGCAGAAGATGATCCCTGTTTTTACAGATTTGCTGCAAATTCGTGAGGATAAACAACTAAGCCAATTATCCTCCGGGGAACGTAAAAAATTAAAATTATTGTTAAAAGATTTTAGGTTAGAGGTAACGGGTCACCGTTCATATGATGAAGCAATTGTCACCAGTGGTGGTGTGGATATTAGGGAGATCAATCCGACAACCATGGAATCCAAGCTGGTAAAAAATCTATATTTTGCAGGTGAAATAATTGATATTGATGCCGATACAGGTGGATTTAATTTGCAGGCCGCTTTTTCCACAGGATGGATCGCCGGTAATTCAGTCAAAAATTTTGTAACGGTTCACTAAATACTCACCAATACGGGAGATATAAATGGAGAATGTCTATGTGGCTGATCATCCCCTTTTACAGCACTCTCTTACTGTGCTGAGAGACAAAAACTCTACGACAGAAACTTTTCGCAGACATACCGCTATAGTTTCCCAGATAATGATAATTGAAGCAACCCGTGAGCTGACGATGTTGCCGGAAAAAATTCACACGCCGCTGGCTGAAACCCAGGGATATAAAATAGACAGGTCAATTGTTTTTGTTCCGGTACTCAGAGCCGGTATCTCGATGCTGATTCCAGCCAGAGAATTTGTGCCCTGGGCTCCGGTTGGTTTTATCGGTCTTGAGCGAGATAAAAAAACAGCTGTGGCGCGTGAATACTATCAAAAATTTCCGTCAGACATTAGTAAAAAACATGTGCTTGTTCTTGATCCCATGCTGGCTACCGGGGGTTCTCTGGTTGATACGATATCCGCTATTAAGAAGAAAGCGACGCAAATAATATCCGTAGTCTGTATTGTCGCGGCACCAGAGGGCATAAAAAATCTGCATGGGAAACATCCTGATGTAAGTATATTTACCGCGGCCATAGATACATATCTGGACAGCGCCAAATATATTCATCCGGGATTGGGTGATTTTGGGGACCGCTATTTTGGCACATAATTCATTCAAAGTAAAATTAAGATTATTTATTAAACGCAGTTCGCTGAGAATGCAAAAAATATATCCACGAATTATTCTAAAAGAAATCTGTATAAAAATATTTCACCTAAAATTCTTTGCGTACATTGCGCCTTCTCTGCGTCTTGCGATCAATAACCGTTTTTTACACTAGCACGGGAAAGCGAAATGAAATATCTTTCAAATTTGATGCTGAGTCTGACCATATTTTTATCATGTTCCACCACCAGGCATTTTAAAACAGTTGAAGAATCACGGGAATTTCCACATGTACAACATGAATTCCGTGCTGCCTGGGTGGCAACTGTAGCAAATATTGACTGGCCAAGCAAACCCGGACAGACTGTTCAGGAACAAAAGCAGGAAGCATTAGCTATTCTGGACTCGGCCTATGCACTGAACCTGAACGCGATTGTATTTCAGGCCCGGCCACAATGTGATGCACTATATCCCAGTAAAATAGAACCATGGTCATATTACCTGACCGGACAGCAGGGTGTGGCACCGGAGCCCTTTTATGATCCGCTGGCATTCTGGATTAAAGAGGCTCACGATCGCGGGATGGAATTGCATGTCTGGTTTAATCCTTACCGGGCACACCATCCAAATGGCGCTGAAATCACAGATTCTTCAGTAGTCAGGAGACATCCCGAATTAGTCAGGAAACTGGATAATGGATATCACTGGCTTGATCCGGCCATGCAGGCGACACAGGATTATTCATTTAATGTGGTCATGGATGTTGTAAAGCGGTATGATCTGGATGGGGTCCATTTTGATGATTATTTTTATCCTTATGGTGATGGAGCTTTCCCTGATGATGATACCTGGAATGAATATCAGAACGCAGGCGGTACATTATCCCGGGGAGACTGGCGTCGCGATAATGTTAATAAATTTATCAGCAGGATATATATCGCTATAAAAAAGGAAAAACGGTATGTAAAATTTGGTTTGAGTCCTTTTGGAATCTGGCGACCCCATTACCCTGAATCCATTCGCGGTTTTGATCAGTATAGCATGCTCTATGCAGATGCCCGACATTGGTTGAATGAAGGTTGGGTTGACTACTGGTCACCGCAGTTGTACTGGCCAATTAATCAGATTCCACAAAGCTTTCCGGTTTTGCTTGGATGGTGGGCGAAGGAGAACAAAAAGAACAGGAATCTGTGGCCTGGATTGTTCACCAGCCGTGTGCGAGATGAAAAAGGAGTCGCTGAAAATATCAATCAAATTATGGTCACGCGTGGATTTATACCACAAGGACCGGGTCATATTCATTTTAGCATGAAAGCATTGATGATTGATAGCACCGGTCTGGCCAAAGCATTACGGAACGGACCTTATAAACAACAGGCGCTGGTACCCGCCTCCCTGTGGCTGGATGATATGCCACCGGAATCTCCTGAGATAGACGTAAAAACAATTTCTGATACTCTGAAAGTATCCTGGACACATAAAAACAAGTCCGATATCTTCCACTGGATTATATATTACCAGTATGACAATTTCTGGGAATATCGTATTTCTAATAGAATGGATGAAACATTCCTACTACCTTTCTCACGATTGATTGTAAAAAGAAAACGTGGCCAGGATGAACCGGAAGAAATAATACAGGATTTAGAGCAGATTGCTGTTTCGGCGGTGGATCGTACCGGGAATGAAAGTGCGCTGACTATAAAAATAATTAAAAGTGAACCAAAATAGATAGGGGAAAAATGCAAAGCAATAATCAGGTAAAACAGGTTAAGGTGGCGACGTGGACTGAACTGCAAGATCGTATACCGGCAAACGCTTTGATTGCCGATGTCGATCTGGTGATTATCCGTTATGATAATCAGGTCTCTGTGTTTTTCGGCAGATGTCTGCATCGCGGGGCATTATTGGCTGACGGATATATTGAAGGCAATAATTTGATTTGTGGTCTCCACTTCTGGGATTATCGTTTTGATACCGGGGTCAGCGATTATAATAATGAAGAAAGATTACAAAAATTTTCCTCCTGGATCGATGAAACGAATAATGCGGTATATGTGGATGAAAATGAGATCAGACACTGGACAAATGAAAATCCACAACCATATGACAGAAATTCCTATCTGGGAAAATATGCGGATATTCACGGAACGCCGGAAGAACCACATAATAATTATATATCCGAACTGGCCCGGAACGGGCTAAAGAACTTCGGGCATCATGGCCAAACATCTGCCATGGGTGTACCGTTAACAGAATTGCCGCGTTGGGATGGTATTCAGATTGTCACGGCTCAACTAGCTCACAGACCGTTGATGGACGACGAACCGGTAAAAACAAAATTAGCTATCGGATACGGTGCCAAGAAACCACTTGTCCTCGATATTCCAATATTTGTAAGTGATATGAGTTTTGGCGCCCTGAGTGCCGAGGCAAAGACGGCACTTGCCATTGGAGCAGAAATGGCCGGAACCGGCATTTGTTCCGGTGAGGGCGGTATGCTTCCCGAGGAAAAACAGGCAAATTCCAGATATTTTTATGAATTAGCATCGGGTAAATTCGGCTGGAGTATTGAGAAGGCTGCCATTTGTCAGGCATTTCATTTTAAAGCCGGCCAGGGTGCAAAAACCGGAACCGGCGGGCATTTACCGGGCGCAAAAGTAACCGGCCGGATTGCAGAAGTAAGAGAAATTGAAGCGGGGAAACCGGCAATAAGTCCCGCAACATTCCCTGATCTACAAACGCCAACCGACTTCCGAAAGATTGCCGATCAGGTAAGATCAGAATCCGGGGGCATTCCGATCGGCATAAAGATGTCGGCCCAGCATATTGAAGATGATATCGATTTCGCACTTGAGGTTGGTGTCGATTATATCATTTTGGACGGACGAGGTGGTGGAACCGGAGCAGCACCTGATATTTTTAAAAATAATATATCCGTCCCCACCATACCTGCCCTGGCACGTGCCCGCAGACATCTGGATAAATGCAAGGCAGATCAGGTCACATTAATAATTACCGGTGGATTGCGCACGGAATCTGATTTTATCAAGGCCCTTGCTCTTGGTGCAGATGGTATCGCCATTGCTAATTCCGCAATTCAGGCCATTGGTTGTCTTGGTATGCGTGCTTGCCACACAAACAATTGTCCTGTGGGCATTGCTACACAGAAAGACCACTTGCGAAAGCGGCTGAAAATCGAAACTTCCGCCAAACAATTAAACAATTTCCTGGCCTCATCTGTAGAATTAAT
>CAYULK010000131.1:0-8787 GCA_964445625.1 uncultured Calditrichota bacterium | reverse complement strand
CGGCACAGGTTCCGGCGCAGGACTCTCTTGCCCTGGTTGCCTTGTATGACAGCACTAATGGCACCAATTGGACAAACAACACCAACTGGCTGACAGGAGAACCCCTTTCATCCTGGCACGGAATTACAGTAACAAATTTTAATGTAACCCAGGTGAATTTGAGATCCAATAATTTGATCGGTACAATTCCCCCTGCAATCAGTGATCTTGACAGCTTGGCATATCTTAATTTATCCGTCAATCAGCTTAGTGGTACCATTCCACTACAAATAAGTAATCTGACAAATTTAAGCAATATGGATTTCTCACAAAATCAAATTAGCGGTACCATCCCGGTAGAAATCAGCCGGCTAACAAACCTGTACAGTTTAAATCTTTCTTTGAATAATCTAAGCGGCTCCATTCCCGCAGAAATTGGCCTGCTGACAAATCTGAACTATTTAGATCTTTACCGGAATCAACTCAGCGGAAATATACCCACGGAAATAGGTAATCTAAAAAAATTGATAATTTTGGCTCTTTTTTCCAATCAACTCGCCGGCCCCATTCCCACAGAAATCTGCAATTTACCGAATTTGCTCCATTTGCGTCTTTCCGGTAACCAAATATCCGGTTCTATCCCGGCGGCAATCGGCAATCTATCAAATTTGACAAATTTGCAGCTCTCCAGTAACCAACTCACCGGAAAGATACCCGCAGAAATCGACAGTTTGAAGGAGCTGACTAATTTGGATCTTGGCAACAATGCGCTTACCGGTTCAATCCCTGCAGGAATAGGGAACCTGACAAAATTGACTCGGGTAAACCTTGCTTTAAATTCTCTGACCGGCTTTATTCCGGAAAGTATCGGTAATTTGACCGGTTTAACTTCACTGGTTGTTTCAGGCAATTTACTAACGGGTGTTATCCCTGATACCATCGGCAATTTGACCAATTTAACAGCAATATACCTTGGTCAAAATAAGTTATCCGGATCAATTCCTGCCAAAATTGGAAATATGACCAATCTAAGTTCTCTGTTTCTTAATAATAACCGGTTAACCGGCGCAGTTCCAGATGAGATTGTCAATATTACTAATTTAGGTGATCTGGGCATTGAGCATAATCAACTACAGGATTTACCGGATCTCAGTGCTCTGAATAATCTGGAGTGGCTGGTCATACAAAACAACCGCTTCACCTTTGAAGATATCGAGCCGAATATCGGTGTTCCAAAAACTGCATTTAAGTACTCGCCGCAGGATAGTGTGGGAATAGTATCAGATACGACAATTGATGCCGGCGACAGCCTGACAATTTCGGTTTTGGTTGGGGGAACCGCTAATCAATACCAGTGGATGATTAACAGTACAAATATTGTCGGAGCAGATAGTAGTTCGTATACCATAAGTTCAGCCGTTTTGTCTGATAGCGGCTCGTATGTTTGCAGGATCAGCAATTCCATTGCCGACCAATTAACACTCTTCAGCAGACCGGTGAATGTGACAGTACTCGGTGCGGCGGGGATCGCAGAGCAATCGTCCCACATTCCAGGCACGTATTTATTACATCAGAATTATCCTAATCCTTTCAACCCGGAAACTAATATAGTCTACGATTTGCCGGTAAATTCAGAGGTGAATCTCGATATATATAATATGTTGGGTCAAAAGATAGCCACATTGGTTCAGGAAAAACAAAAAGCGGGGCAGCATAATATAAGCTGGAGAAGTACAGACCGGCACGGAAATACTGTTGCCAGCGGTGTGTATATTTTAAGCTTCCGCGCGAGCGGCGTAAAAAACGGAAAAAAGGAACAGATTTATATGCTGAAAAAGATGGTGGTGGTTAAATAAAAATACAGAAATCAGGAGCCAGGACTATCATCCTTAAGGGATCTTTATACGTTAAGCACAGAATTGGCAATATGCGATAGGCAAAAAATACATGGCCGACCAGTATCCAGTTACCAGTATCGAGTATCGAGTATCGAGCATCGCGTATCCAGAGGCCCAAAATAAAAATTTTATTTCTACTGGAGCAATGCATGAAATTTATGAAAATTTTTCTTTTAATTAATGTGAATTTCTTCGGGTTATGGTATTTATTATCAAAGATAGGAATTGAGACCTTCCCACCACCGGGTTTTCAGGGAACTTTTGGCTTTGTCCTGCCACCGTACTGGTATTTCCTGCTCGTCGTATTCTGTATCATCATGGAGTACCAGATTGGAACAAGCTTGTTTGCTATATATAAAAATTCGAAGAAAATAGTAAAAAATAATTCGAATTTAACAACATGATATTTACTATTATTGCCATGCAGCTAGCATTGCACGGGCTTTTTGGGCCGGTTTGTAATCGGGTTGAGTCTTATCCCAAACCGATAAGGCTTTGTTTAGATTTTCCAGCGCTGTTTAAAACTCTGACATTTTATGATACGTTTTGGCCAGCCCAAAATCCATGATAACGGTCTGGCCATCGATATAGGCCATGGCGATATAGGTATGTCCATCCGCTTCATTAATTTCATAGACTGTACAGATATTGGGGTGTTCCAGGGCTGCCGCTGCCCGGGCTTCATGAAGAAAACGCACCTGGTCGTTCTCACTACCCATTTTACCGGACAATAAAAACTTTAAGGCAACCATACGATTGAGTTTGGTATCCTCGGCTTTATACACGACCCCCATGCCACCTTCACCGAGTTTTTCCATAATTTTATACTGTGCTATGGTTTCACCTATCATGGTATGTCACTTTCTAAAAGGAGAGATTGAATTAAATAAAAACTAACCACTCATGATGGAATGAGCAAGGAAATAGTGATAATATATACGTTCCCAGCTACAACTTGGGAACGAGGAGGGTAAATGTAAAAGACAGATACTCCGTATAAACAATTAATTTGCGACTTTGTGGCTAGTGGTTGTGAATAATTCAGATTAAATAAATCTGAATATATGTCTTTTAATGGGGATGGATATTTTGTATAATACGCCAGTAATTATCCGGATGAAAATCAATCTAACATTTATTAACTCTTGTATTGTAATAAGTTGAGTTAACCATGAGCTATCGGATTGAAGACTTAAAAGAATCATTTGAATATTATGTTCTGAATTGTGCATCTGAATACAATTTAAATGATAAAATCGAGGTACACGGCGAGTCGAGGACATTTAAGTGGCTTTTAGATAAACTGGCATCATGTAAACATTCTTTACCGGGTGGCTTATGTGAATATCTGGAACTGGAACCAGGCATGACCTATGCAGATGCTGTTCAGAGTATCAGAAACGATTTTAAAACAACATAATCCAATAATTACCGGCATTTTTAATTCCCGATATTTAACCTGATCCAGTCCTGAAAATTGTAATGTATATATCCTATGTTTCGACTCCTGAATAATGGATCTTTAATGAACAATACTTTATCATTATCCAAAGATAAAATCAAAATACTGCTGTTGGAAAACATCCATCCACAAGCTGAAAACATATTCCGGCAGAATGGTTACTTCGAAGTGGAAACCACAAATTCTGCCTTAACACAATCACAACTTGTCCGGAAAATCCGGACCGCACATATGATTGGTATTCGTTCGGGAACATTAGTTAACCAGGATATATTGGATCATGCCAATAAATTAATCGCCATTGGATGTTTCTGTATCGGTACAGACCAGGTGGACTTAAAACATGCCGCCGGAATGGGGATACCGGTGTTCAACGCGCCGCATTCCAATACCCGCTCTGTAGCCGAACTGGTCATCGGACTCGCAATAATGCTCATGCGCGGCATATTCCCAAAAAGTTCAGCTGCCCATTGTCATAAGTGGATTAAATCTGCCAAAGGCAGTAATGAACTGCGGGGAAAAACCATCGGCATTATCGGGTATGGTCATATAGGATCACAGGTGTCTATTCTGGCTGAGGCACTGGGTATGCGTGTGATTTATTATGATATCCTAACGAAATTACCACTTGGTAATGCCACCCAGATTGAAAATCTGGAAGATCTTCTTAAGACTTCAAATATTATTACCCTGCATGTACCGGAAGATGAATCCACCATCAATATGTTCAACAATGATAGTCTCACTCTTATGCCGGATGATGCCTGCCTGATAAATGCCAGCCGTGGCCGGGTGGTCAATATTGATAGCCTGGCAAAATTACTCAAACATGGTAAGTTTCGCGGCGCTGCATTTGATGTTTTTCCCAGTGAACCCGGTTCGGCAAAAGATAGATTCGAGTCGCCGTTAATCGGTATGGACAATGTGATTCTTACCCCGCATATTGGCGGCTCAACCAGAGAGGCGCAAAAAAATATCGGCAATGAGGTAGCAATTAAACTTATCAATTTCAGTGATCTGGGCAATACCGAAGGCGCTGTCAATTTCCCGAATGTAAATCTAAAACTAAATCAAAATACAACCCGATTTCTGCATATTCATGAAAATCGTCCGGGTATGCTGAAGGCAGTTAATGAAATAATTGCCATGAGAAATATTAATGTCAGTGGACAATATCTGGAGACTAAAAATGAAATCGGATATGTTGTACTCGATATTGAACCGCTTTCTTCGCGTGCAGAATCAATAAAATTAAGACAAACCCTGCAGCATATCCCCGGCACTATCCGTACCAGAATTTTGTACTAAATGTATTTTGTATAAATATATCACAAAGAGCACGAAGTAGCTACGAAGTCCACGAAGATAATATTATTTTTAATTTTAGAACATATGTTACGTATAGAGTTCAATGACTTTCACCGAGAAATATAATTTTTAAGTTTAACCCATAATTATTTGGCTTGAATTGTTGCGTCAACCTGAACTTGTTTCAGGTTCTATTCCCAATGGATTCCGAAATAAATTTGAGCTGAACTTGCCTGCCCGCCGAAAGCGTGGTTTCATTATTCGGGATGACGCCTTCATTTAACTTTTTGTTTTTAAATAAGTTAGAGGATTTATATTAATATTTTAAATTCTGAATTTTATTTTTTAGATTTTAAAACTCATTAGACTTAAAAGCATGAAATAAAGATATAAATATACTCAATAAATAATAATCCTTCGTGGACTTCGCGCCTTCTTCTTGTCCTTCGTGTTACAAATAAAAATGAATAAAGCGCATTACCGGTCCGCATTCAAGCCATCAGGTTGATCCCGGAAGACTTGTCAGAAACTGATCGATTCCTAAAAAGTCCTTCAACTTTATGAATATCAGACGAATATAATTGATATTAATCGGAGGATGATATGAATAAAACTACAATTTGTGTCAGCGTTCTCGCAGGGTTAATTCTCAGTTTGTTACTCGCAGTGCACATTATCAAGTCATTTATCGATTTTACACTGAAAATGCTCGGTGCATTATAATATCTCCTACAGGGGCAGCATATTTACCTCTGAAAAAATCCCATAATCCCTTTTTCCAAGGGGAAAACAACTTTGTACCTGTACTTAGGTACTCAGGGGCTCAGGGACTTTTATACTTTTTACTTAACACTATCCCGCACATACTTCATCCACAATCCCAATTATCACCGAGCGAACCGGGCCATCATCGCTGCCCAGAATTTGCCGCGCAGAATTCCCCTCATCAATAATCAGCACTGTTTCACCGGCACCTGCACCTACTGTATCCACTGCAAAAAGATAATCGCCGGTTTCTTTTCCGTCCGGCGTAATATGATCTACCAGCAATATCCTCTTACCATCATAAAATTGATGGTTGATGGTTGAATACATAGAACCGCTAACCCGACCCAGGATCACATTACCCCCTCCGACAAGTGATTAATATCATCGACAATTCCGATAATTGTATGGTCAACCGGGACAAACCATGGATCAAGTGCCATCGCCGCTTCTCTGCCACCTTCATAATAAATCAGTTCATCGCATGCGGCCATACGCGTTGAATCAGCTGCGATCAAAGGTCTTCCTGCGGTCTTTCCTTCTTTTGAAAGAGGTTGCACAATTAACATCGGAACCCCTTCCAGACCCTCATATATCATGGCCGGTGTTAATGTGCCGAGAACTTTACCTAACAGCATTTATAATTCTCCATTCGCTAATGTCAGCACCGGATTATTGATAAAAACGCTGCTATTATTTATTTGCTGACAGAGATTTTCATCCGGCCCTGGAATAAGGACACTTTTATACAGGTTACTCACATCATCCATTGTACGTACGGAAATATCCAGCGCCGCCTCAACTTCCTCAAGCTTTCCGGTATAGATAACAAATGCCTTGCCGCCCAGATCATCGGAAAAACGCAGTTCGACAAGTTCGATATCCATATTTTTAATGGCAATATCGGAGGCCCGGACAGTGGTACAAAGAGTTTTTGTTTCAAATATGCCAATTGCCTCTTCCGAACAATTAATTCTTTTACCTAAAATCGCATCTACGACACATTCATGAATATCAGGCAGAAAAACCTGATCCATGATATCTCCTCCAGCCGTGTGTATCCCGGTGAGATATGCTTCTTCAACCGACGCCACACTACCACCGGTCAGCGTCAGGAATTTGCCCGGATGAACGGAACCTGATTTTAGTATTGTCACCGGTGAATTTTTAAGCATGGCATCTGTGCATTTAAGCCCGATGGCTACACTTGATGTTTCAATAATACAAATTGCCGGATATTTTTTCATTATACAATCCTGAAATGATCTACGAGTACGCAACGCCGTTCCCGTGAGAAACTTCGTGCATTTGTTAGTCCTTCTCCGGTTGGGCCGGCAATAGAAAAGGAACAATATCCTTCACCGCCATAACCTAGTCCGGCAACTGATGGTCCGTTCTTGACAAAAATGCTGCAATTCATTTCCCGGGCCATACGGCTCAGATTATCGATATTACGTGAATGCATTGTCGCTGTATGGCCGAATCCATGCTCGGCTTTCTTCGCAATATCAATTGCTGCATCTGCATTTGGCATGCTTACTACCGGTAAGACCGGAAGCATCTGTTCTGTCCAGACTAAGGGGTGATCTGCCGGCACCGGCGCAATGGCCAGCCGCAGCTTATCGTTGGCCGAAATCCCAATTTTTTCTAATATCACTCTGACATTTTTTCCGATCAGAGATTTTTCGACAACTGCCGGTTTGCCGGGACCTTTTATTTCACTGAATATAACATTTTCAATCTGCTTTACCTGCTCCGGGCTTAATACCATCGCATGGTGCCGTCTGAATTCAGAAAGCAGCTGGTTATACACTTTCTCAACGACAAAGACCTCTTTTTCATCGACGCAAATAATATTATTATCCATTGAGGCCCCACGGACAATACACTCCGCCGCATTGGCAATATCCGCACTTTCATCCACCACCACCGGTGGATTTCCCGGCCCGGCACATATCGCACGTTTACCGCTGGTCATCGCCTCACGAACCACCGCACCGCCGCCGGTGACAACCAGCAAACGGATACCGGGATTCTGCATAAGTTCCTGAGCACTGGCAATAGTTGGATTGGCCAGCGTGGTAACCAGGTTTTCCGGTCCGCCGGCTGCAATTATTGCTTCATTTAGCAGATGAACATTGCGGTTACTGACTTTCTTTGCCACCGGATGCACGTTAAACACTACAGCGTTTCCCGCTGCCAGCATACCGATGGTGTTGCAGATAATTGTGGAAGTGGGATTTGTTGAAGGTGTTATCGCACCAATAACTCCATATGGTGCGGGTTCGATCAATGTCAAACCGCGATCTCCGCTATTGGCTCCCGGAGTAAGAATTTCTGTACCGGGCGTTTTTTCGGTGACCAACTTGTTTTTCTGAATTTTATCTTCCACCCGCCCCAGACCGGTTTCAGAATGAGCCAGCTCAGCCAGTTCCTGACCATACTCCTTCATTTTTTCCCGTATACCGGAAATAATTTCATTTCGCCTGGTCAGTGTCATCGCATTCAGATTCTGGTATGCCTGTTCAGCTGCAGATACTGCTGAATTCATATCGGGAAAAACACCTTTTCCCTGTAATGAATCTTTATCTTCCTGACCGGTTTCTCCGGAAACAGAATCTGCCTTCAGATATTGCAGAACCTGCTGCGCGAGAGTATCGATTTGCTGATCATTTAAATTTGCCACTACCAGCCTCCACTTGCTCAATTTGGAACTAAGGACACGCCGGTATCAATCAGGCGTGCCCTTTCTTGTATAGCAGTGTTCCATTTACTTCCCAGTTATCCACAATTGCCATCACAACAGCATCGCAAGGTTTATTATCAGTTACAATAGTCTGGCGTGCCGAACTTCCGCCGGCATACAATACCATCTCACCGACACCGGCACCAACAGCATCGACAGCCACTACAAATCCATCAGCGTCCTTGCCATCCAAATCAACTTTATTAAGCAGCAGGAATTTCATACCATCCATACTGGATTCCTTCTGGGTCGCTACGACAGTACCGACAACTTTTGCCAGTGTCATAAAACCTCCAAATCATGTTTATTTATTGCTTTTTGAATCTGCACCGGTTTCGTCATTTCTACCCAGCGGCATGACAACATCAACATTTGAATGCGGACGGGCAATAATATGTACAGCCACAATTTCACCAACCCGCGTTGCTCCGGCCCGGCCGGCGTCACATGCGGCTTTGACCGCGGCCACATCACCACGGATAACAGTAGTTACATATCCGCCGCCGGTTTTCTCATAACTGACCAATTCCACTTTTGCGGCTTTTACCATCGCATCAGCTGCTTCCACAGCAGCCGGGAAACTCCTGGTTTCAATCATACCTAATGCATCAGCCATAACATTCTCCTTT
>CAYULK010000130.1:0-8812 GCA_964445625.1 uncultured Calditrichota bacterium | reverse complement strand
AACTTGTGCTCCAGAACGTGTATAATTTTAATAATAAAATTCTGCGCTATCTGCCCTACCGTTATAATAAAAATAAAATCAAAGCACATCAGAAAGAGCAGGAAAAGAAGAAAATACAAACCGAGAGTCTGTCAATTAGCGATGAATCACCAGCGGAAACAGTTGTGGAAAAAAACGAGAATGAAAAAGTGAAGGAGGCGGATAATGATTAGAGGCAGACGTACCAGACCACAAGGATCAAATCGAAATAATATGGGATTGAAACAGCGTAAAAAACGTGTATGCCGCTGGTGTAAAGATAAACAATCCTGCCGCGATTTGTATATTGATTTCAAAGATACAAAAAAATTAGGACGTTTCCTGACCGAACAGGGGAAGATGATACCAAAAAGAACATCCGGAAATTGTGCCCGTAGTCAGAGACAATTGGCAATCGCGGTTAAACGGGCGCGTCATCTGGCTTTATTGCCATACGTGGCTGATATTCCACGGTAATGCGGAAAGAAAGGTAGATAAATATGAAAATAATATTACGTCAGGATCATGAAAATCTCGGCGAAGCCGGTAAAATTATTAATGTAAAACCGGGATTTGCCCGTAATTTTTTGATTCCTCAGGGTCTCGCCATGGCAGCCAGTCCGCAGAATAAGAAAAGATTTGAAAATGAAAAGAAACAGATGAACTGGCGCAAGGAACAGGAAAAACGCAAAGCAGAAGAGTTGGCCAAGACATTGGAAAATGTATCCTGTACAATTACCGTACAGGTTGGTGAAGAAGATAAACTCTTTGGATCGGTTACTTCGCAAAATATCGCTGAATCACTGGAGTCACAAGGATACGAAATAGATAAACGTAAAATCCAGTTAGAGGAGCCGATAAAGTCGCTGGGAATCTATTCCGTACCAATCAAACTGCACACAGAAGTCGATGCAAAAGTCAAGGTTTGGGTAGTAAAAGAATAAAGAATAATTCTTCAATCTGAAAAGGCGGTTTTATACCGCTTTTTTTTTGCCTAAAATATTGCACGACATATTAAGTTTCGATATTATTCCAGGAAATGCACTCTGTAAAATAGGATAGGTTTGGATTAATAATATCATATCACCTATAACAGCAAGGATATAACCTACCGTATGAACCTGGTGGATGTAATCTTCAATATTAATAGTAATGACGGGTTCACCTATCAAATTCCGGAGGAAATTAAAATTTCCCCTGAACCCGGTCAACGTGTGCTCGCTCCGTTTGGAAATCGTACTCTGACAGGCATTATCACCAGGGTAAAATCCGAAACTAATTTGAAAACAGTTAAAGAAATTATTGATATCCTTGATAACCAACCTCTGATTAATCAGGAGATGATGAAATTAACAGCCTGGATGTCTGATTACTACCTGTCACCACCCGGTCAGACTGTTCAGACTGCCCTGCCCAGAGGACTCGAGCGACAGAGTGTGACCTACGTCTCGCCTGAAAGTAATGCGGATATTGATGCTGCCAATCTCACGGAAAAGCAACGTTTTCTCTATGATATCATAACTAGAGCGCCTGGCAAAACTACCAAATATTATAAGGAAAAATTTGGTGTCGGTGCGGTTACTTATTTTATCAGGGTTCTTGAAAGCAAAGGCCTGATCAAAACGGCTATGAAAATATCCGGGACAAAAATCAAACCCGCTACCCGGCAGACAGTTATTATTGCGGAGGAATTTCCATCTGAAATTTCAGGCATCAGAAATAAAGAACAGGTACTTGAAATCCTGGCCAGAGACAGAGGACTGAAATTTTATATGACTGATTTTTGCAATCATACCGGTTTTTCTCGAAGTAAAGTTAAAAATCTGGTGCGGGCAGGATTAATTCATCTCGCGGAAGAGGAAATTGTCCGTCATGTAAAATTTGCCTATCAGGAGAAGCAAAAAGCGATTACTTTGAATGACTCTCAGAAATTAGTATTGGCGAAGATCGGAATATCGGTAGTTGCCGAAAAATTTAAAGTCTACCTGATACATGGCGTAACCGGAAGCGGTAAAACGCAAATTTATCTGGAAGCAATACAAGAAACACTTGCCAGGGGGCGCACGGCCATAGTCCTGATACCGGAAATCAGTCTTACACCACAGACAGTCCGGCGTTTTGAAAATTTTTTCCCTGGTCAGGTTGCTGTTTTCCACAGCAAAATGTCACTTGGTGAACGATTTGATACCTGGCGAAAAATAAACTCTGGCGACTATCCCATCGTGGTAGGTCCAAGGTCTGCTTTATTTATGCCGCTTGAAAACCTGGGAATGATTGTTGTCGATGAAGAACATGACAATTCCTATAAACAAACCGGTAGTAAGCCTAGATATCATGCCCGTGATGTGGCTATTTACCGTGCTAGTCTGAATGACGCGGTCGTAATTCTGGGTTCCGCCACACCAAGTTTGGAATCCTATTACAATTCACGGTTGGGTAAATATGAATTATTGGAACTGCCGGAACGAATAAAGAATATCCCGATGCCTGCTGTAAGTGTAATTGATATGCGTTACGGACAGAGTAGAAAAAGAGAATCCCCGGTTTTTTCATCAGTGTTGCTAAATAAAATAATTGAGAGATTGCGCGACGAAGAACAGGTGATACTTCTGCAGAACCGCAGGGGATATTCTTCCTTTGTTCAATGTATCGCATGTGGCTATATTCCGCAATGTCCACATTGTGCCATTGCGCTTACCTATCATTCCTTTAATGAATCGATTCAATGTCATTATTGTGGATATTCGGTTCTGGCCGGCAAAACCTGTATCAAGTGTGATGGCCAACAGCTGAAGTATCAGGGTAGTGGTACGCAAAAAATTGAAATGGAACTCAAGCGGATTTTACCCCGGGCCAGAGTGCTTAGAATGGATCAGGATACCACGACAGTGAAAAATGCCCATGATACCTATTTGCAGGCATTTCGTGAAAGAAAATTTGATATCCTGCTTGGGACTCAGATGATCTCCAAGGGGCTTGATATTCCAAATGTCACATTGGTCGGTGTGATTGCAGCAGAGATTGGACTTTCATTACCTGATTTCAGAGCTTCGGAAAGAGTTTTTCAGCTTCTGACCCAGGTCGCGGGACGGGCAGGAAGAGACAGACGACAAGGTGAAGTTATCATTCAAAGCTATCTGGAAAACCATTACTCAATACAATTTGCCCGTAACCATGATTTTATTGGTTTCTATAAGGTGGAAATTGAACATAGATCACAATTAAATTATCCACCGCATATTCGCCTGATCAACCTCAAGGTAATTGGAGAAAATCTAAGCACCACCATTAAAACATCACGGGATATTGCCGCGAAATTACGACGGCAGTCTGTAAATTATTTCAAAGTCATCGGTCCGGCACCCTGCCCTTTAACAATTTTAAAAAACAAATACCGCTGGCAAATACTGCTTAAACTCAATAAGGATTCAGACCCATCAGGGAAAAAAACAAAAATGATTCTCAGAAAACATCTGGAATATTATTTAAGGTTTAACAGAGCCGATACGAGAGTAATTATAGATATTGATCCCATCGAAATGTTATAAATTAAAAACTATTGCAGCACGGAACTTGTAGTGCTTAAATTTGCTTTGGAAAACCGGACAGAAATGTATGAGTAGAAAATTTGAGACAAAAAAAGAAACACTGTCGATAATCAACAAGGCATACAATATTAAAAAACATCCGGAAGTCCGGGATGAAGAGTTCCGGCAATTAAATGATAAATATACCAAATTACTCGAACGTACAAAATCGCTTGAAAAGGTATATCAGTTCCACAAAGGGATTGTTCAGAATATTTCCAGCGGAATTTTGACTATCGATTTTAATGAGAGAATTACTTTTATTAATTCGGCTGCTTTACGTGTACTTGAATATGACTACACAGAGATAGAAGGCCGTTCAATTCGTGAAATGTTTGCCGAGTCAGATCAGGCGGATGATATTCTGCATGAATTACTCGATAACAAAAAAATGTTTGAGAGCAGAGAAGTAAACCTGCTAACAAGAACAAAAAAAGTAATACCGATCGGATTTACAACCACGATTCTCAATGCATCAGACAATAAATATACAGGGATTATTATCAGTTTTCGCGACCTGTCGGCAATTATTGAGTTCAGGAATCAAATGGAGAGAATAGACCGCTTAACTACATTGGGTGAAGTCTCGGCAGGAATAGCACATGAGATTAGAAATCCTCTCGCCGGTATAAAAACATCTGCCCAGGTTCTGGAAGAGAGCTTTAGCCTGGATGATCCCCGGTCACAACTCGTTCAACGTATTGTTAAGGAAATTGACAGGTCAAATGACTTGTTGAAAAAGTTCTTCAAATTTGCTAAACCGGGAAAACCAAAACAGGAATTTACTCATTTGCAACCGATCATTGATGGTGTCTATGTCCTGCTGACACCTAAAATGTCAAAAAAGAGGATTAAGTTTATCCGGGAGTTCTCGGAAAATATGCCGGAAATTTATGTTGATGAATATCAGCTGGAACAGGTGGTAATGAATCTCCTCCTGAATGCGATGGATGCTATAAAAGCAGATGGACAAATACTGGTGCGAACAGGATTGTCAGATGAAGATGATAACAGTGATCGGAATGTAATATTAGAAATTTGTGATACAGGATGTGGCATCGAAGAAGAAAATCTGGAAAAAATATTCAATCCGTTCTATACCACCAAACAGGATGGTGTCGGTCTTGGGCTTTCGATCTCATCACGTCTTATTGAGGAAAATGGTGGTTTGATCAAAGTGGAGAGTACAGTGGGTAAAGGAGCAAAGTTTATCTTACAGTTGCCTACAGCATAATAATTTTGCCTTATTTTTCTTTGTTGGCGGATCACAAGAAATTTACTATAATAACATAATATTTCGCCGATTATAATATATTATCCCCGGATCAATTAAATCAAGGACAAAATGCAGCACATGGAATCGTCTAAAAAATTAATGATTGTTGATGATGAAGAGACATTAACCTATAGTCTGTACCAGAGTTTTATCCTGGCTAAGCAAAACTATGAAGTCGTTACAGCATCATCCGGCGAGGAAGCCAGTGAAAAATTAAAAAAAGCAGAATTTGATCTTGTTATTACTGATATCAGTATGCCCGGTATGAGCGGGCTGGAACTCCTGGCACGGATACGGGAAAATTATCCTGATACAGTAGTAATAGTAATGACAGCTTATGGCTCAGAAGATAAAAAGGAAGAAGCAATAAATCTGGGCGCTAGAAACTATATCGAAAAACCTTTTGAAATAAAAGAGATTAAACAATTGGTTATGGAAATATTGAACTGATATGGCACTTGTTGGCAATTTAAAAGATTTAAAACTGGCAAATCTGATCCAGTTGAATTGTATGGAGAGGAATACAGCCAAACTGACAATAGACTACGCTGGTAAATACGGCACTATCTATTTTCAGGGTGGTCAGGTGGCTCATGCCGAATTTGATCCGGATCTGGGCGAAAAGGCTATTTATAGATTGCTTTCACTTGATGAGGGGAAGTTCAAGGTAGAAAGTGGGGTTCGCCCGCCTGCGGTCACCATAACTATCAGCTGGAGTAATCTGCTGCTGGAGGGATTGCATCAGAAAGATACCCGTCAGTCTTCTGAGGATGCTAAAACTCGTGAATTGCTCGAAATGCTGATGAATGTCAAGGGTGTCAATCGTGTGGCTGTACTCGCACTTGATGGCCAGGTGATTACATCTCATCATGATGCTGAGAAGGAATTTTCTCTCAGCGCATTTTCAGCATTACAGATTGGTTATATGAGTGATGCAGCTGATATTGAATATCCCGAATACATCAGTCTGGTAGTTAATCAGACCAGAATATTACTTCACAGGACAAATGAAGAGATTATTTATATCGAGATGGTTGCGCGCTTCCAGATTGATACAATCTTACCATTCATAAAAAAAGTAGTAGCCGGATGAGTACAGATATAAGTAAATGGTTAAAGGAAGTTGCTGATATAGAAGGTGTTGAAGGCGTTTTTATCGTCTCAAATCGCGGTCAGATGATTGCCCATACCGCACTCAGAATCGAAAGTAACAAAATTGAAAGCATTGCCAACCGTGTCTTAAAAATTGAAGGCGCTTTTCATCAACAGGCGATGCCTTTAAGGGAAATTGAGCTGGTTGGATCCGGATATCGGATTATTGGTTTGATGAAAGATAAATTTACTATATTAACCTATTGCACGTCTGAAAAGGTTTTGCCGCTAATTCGCATGACTTTGAATGTCGTACTGGCACATTTGTTGAGTGATAAAAAATTTATGAAGTTCATCAGTAAACATCCGGTCAAAAAATCACTGCTGCTGGAACAATCACCTCTTGATGCGGATGAAACAAAAATAATTTCGAAATTGCAATAAAGATCATTTAAATGTATATTTAAAATCAGCCCGTAAAATGCTGCATATTAATGAATTATGGCTGTTTTAGATAAGGATATAAAAGATAAAATTTCGCCGGATAAAAAAACAATATTCAGGCTAAATCCGGATAAAGTCACATCAGATGTAAAACTGAAATCAACAGAATGGCAGATTATTCTTCAAATCGACGGTAAGAAGAATATACAGGATATTATTGCTCAGATCGGAGTTGATGAACAGGAAATCTTAACACATATAACAAATCTGTATGATAAAAGCGTAATTATACCGGAAACGATGAACGAGCCAAGTCATGATATATTTGTAGATACAGAGTTCTTTACCAAATTTGAAAATGTTCTTATAAATTATATTGGTCCGGTAGCATCATATGTGATAAATGATGTATTGCTGGAATTAAATGAAGAGCAAGACAAGTTTCTTAAAGATAATGTTCCTCTGCTTATCGAGTCTGTCAGCCAGGAAATACTGGACGAAGCAAAGAGAGTGAAATTTCAGCAGGAAATGTTGAAGGTAATTAAAAAACTATGAAGTTTATAAGCCTGCGCTGGAAGATTAGCGGAATCCTGATATTCAGTAATATTTTTCTGGGCATCCTGATTATACTTATCGTCAACAGTACAGTCACCGATTCTCTGACAACAGAAGTAATCGAGCGGGGAAACTCAATTGCTGATGGGCTGGCAAGATATACCGCAGAACTCATCCTTGAAGAAGATGTTGTCGGTCTTAAAGAGATAATTACAAACTCACTTTCTTTTGAGAGCGTACAATATATTTTGATCCAGGATGCGGATTTAAACATCTTAACAGACACTTTTAACGGGAATGTTCCATCTGTGCTAAAGAACCGGTCACTTTCGGCCGATATTGATAGTAATAATCCGGCTCTGGTTACTTTGCCGGATTTGAACATTGATTGCTATGATATTGTAGTTCCGGTGGAAGAAGGCAGTCTCGGATATATTCGTATCGGGATGATACGAAATTATATCGTGGATAAAGTCAGGGAAACGCATAATTATATTATTTTGACAATCGCAATTATTACACTTTTAGGCATTATTGTAGTATATTTTCTGGCAAATAAAATAATTAGGCCGATTATAAATCTGGCTAAACAAGCAAATGATATCAGTCGTGGTGATTTAGAAAGAACTGTGGCAATAAAGACAAATGATGAAATAAATTACATGGCAGAAGCAGTTGAACGATTAAGAGAGAGTTTAAATATTGCTCTTGCGCGATTGGACAAAAATAAGAAGACGCGATTATAATTAATAATATAGGGAATATATCATGGTACAAACAAAGAAACTTAAGGACGGCAGCCGCCAAATCATTCTCAGCGGTAAACAGTATGAAGGGGTTACCAAAACTTTGTCTGAACTGGCGACTAAAACCAAAGCATCTGCGATTCTTTTTGCTGATATGAGCGGACAATTGATCAGTCAGAGAGGAAATATCGAAGAAATGAACACTACGGTGTTATCGGCCCTGGCTGCCAGTGATTTTGCCGCTACTGCAGAAATGGCTAAGCTGGTAGGAGAGAATGCCAAGTTCAAACTATTGTTCCATGAAGGAGAGAAAAGAAATGTTTATCTCTCTAATGTCGGTGACTATTTCTTTCTGGTTGTCGTTTTTGATGTGAATGTGACACTGGGATTAATCCGGATCTATACGAAAAAGGCGATCCAGAGCCTGATGCAAACTCTGGAAGAAGAGGGAGATGAAGATATTGATCCCAAAGATATGATCGATTCTGATTTTAGCTCACTATTAGGAGATGCTCTGGACGAAACTTTTAAATAATAAAATAACTAGCTGCTGAAATTGTAATATTGCGAGAGGTACTAATGTTTATTAACTGGGCACTTCAAGAAATTAATCTGAAAATTGTGTATTACGGTCCCGGGATGAGTGGGAAAACTACCAATCTCGAGTACATACATTCAAAACTGGACCCATCTTTAACCGGTGAACTTGTTTCATTAAAAACAAAAGAAGACAGAACGATATTTTTTGATTTTATGCAAATTGAAGTTGGAAAAATAAAAGGTAAAAAACCAAAATTTAATCTCTATACTGTTCCCGGACAGGTTTACTATGCTTCCAGCCGGAAAGTTATTCTAAATGGTGTGGATGGTATCGTATTTGTTGCTGATTCACAGCCACATCGCATGGAAGCAAATATTGAAACTTTACTTGATCTGGAAAAAAATCTGAAACTGGATGGTCATTCATTGGATGCCTTTCCCTGGGTAATCCAATATAATAAACGTGACCTGCCTGGAGTGGACTCAATTGAAACACTCCAGAAAAAACTGAACTTTTTTAGCGTACCACATTTTGAGGGTGTTGCGGTCCGCGG
>CAYULK010000129.1:0-8814 GCA_964445625.1 uncultured Calditrichota bacterium | reverse complement strand
CTTGGGATCAATGGCTTCCCGGGCTTATATATAATCCGCTTTTGAATATAATACAAGCCTTCGGACTATCTCTGGGTAGCGGTACAGCCGGTGTCGATCCGGCAATTGTTACTACAAACAACTTAATCAGCATCATTGTTATCTTAGCTTTTACAGCCCTCTATTCCACAACGGGAGGATTGCGAAGCGTTGTCACTACAGATGTGATGCAGTTTTCAATTGCCATGGTAGGTACTAGTGTTTATGCTTTTTATGTTGTTGATCATGCCGGCGGATGGGGGAACTTAATGGTAAAATTAGAAAATCTCTACGGCAGTGAGTTAGCGGTTAAGATGCTTTCATTTAGCCCTACGGGAGGGGAGTTGTTATTACCGTTCCTTGTAATTATCGGGTTGCAATGGTTCTTCCAGATGAACAGTGATGGAACAGGTTATCTGGCACAACGTTCCATGGCCTGTGCTACAGATAAAGATGCCAGGATTGCTGCCATTGTTTTTACCTGGATGCAGATATTCCTGCGCAGTATCATTTGGCTGATCATTGGTGTCGGTTTGCTGGTTATCTATCCCTTTTCCCAATCGGCTATGACAGCAGAAGGATTTGCAGCCGCCCGCGAGATTACTTTTGTAACCGGTATTAACGATATGCTTCCCCCCGGAATTCGCGGGCTAATGCTTACCGGATTACTGGCAGCTTTGGCTTCGACTCTGGATACACATCTTAACTGGGGTGCCAGCTACTGGAGTAACGACATTTATAAACGTTTAATATGCGAGCAATGGCTTAAACGCCAACCTAAAAGCCACGAACTGGTTATCTCAGCCCGGTTATCAAACATACTGATCATAGTTATTGCTTTAATAATAATGGCTAATTTAGGCTCGATTCAAACCGCATGGTTTATTTCCCTTTTATTTGGCGCCGGTATGGGTTCTGTACTGGTAATGCGCTGGCTCTGGGAAAGGATAAACCTCTATTCCGAGCTGGCCGCTATGGCTGTTTCACTTATTGTGGCTCCCATTCTTTTAGTAGTTACTGATGTAGAATGGATCAGACTCGGCAGCATGTCTTTGGTTTCAACTTTGGTCGCTGTTCTGGTAACATTTATTACCCCTGAAACTAAACAGGAAGTATTAAATGCTTTTTATAAAAGAGTAAATCCACTCGGTCTCTGGCGTAAAACTGCTGTTGCGCTTGGTATAGACAGCAGTGATCCCTTGAAAAAATTACTCTTACGTTTAAAATCTGTGGCCATAACTTCTGTTTCACTATTCGCATTGTTAATCGGTGTTGGAAAATTGCTGCTCTTCTTACCGGGAGATTCCAGAATCTGGCCCTGGATATTTATTATTATTTCACTGGCATTGATACCATTATGGTGGAAAGATGTCGTGAAACCGGCAGATATACCAGAATAATTAAAAACATTTTCCGGGAAGGAGTTGTGTTAAATGTATGATCATGGATTCGATGCTGTTATTTTTGATCTCGATGGTGTTATTACGGATACTGCAACTGTGCACAGCTCTGCCTGGAAGCAAATGTTTGACGAGTTTTTAAAAAAATATTCAGAGGAAACCGGACAACCTTTCCGGGAATTTACACACCTTGATGATTATTTACCTTATATTGATGGTAAACCGCGCTATAAAGGTGTGGCCTCTTTTTTAAATTCACGTAAGATTAAATTACTTTATGGTGATCCCGCAGATAATCCCCACAAACAAACCATCTGTGGACTGGGGAACCGCAAGAATGAACTTGTAAATCAACAAATAGATCAGGGCAATCTGATTGTATTCGATTCAACTATAGTTTTTATCAAAGAGTTAATAAGTAAAAATATTAAAGTGGGCGTGGCCTCCTCCAGTGAAAATTGTAAAAGGATACTGGAAGTAACCGGATTAATAAATCTCTTTGAAACAAGAGTAGATGGACTGGTCTCTGCTCAACTTGGTTTAAAAGGAAAACCAGAGCCTGATATTTTTAAACTCGCCTGTGATAATCTCGGTGTAACCTGTGATAAATCTGTGGTTGTTGAAGATGCTGTCTCCGGTGTACAGGCCGGCAAAAATGGTCAATTTGGATTGGTACTAGGCATTGCCCGTGACGATAACCGGAAAGAGCTGCTACGAAATGGCGCTGATATCGTCATAAATGATATGGCCGAAATAGATCTGGAGAAAATTGAAAATTGGTTTAAGAGTGGATTACAGGACGATCAGTGGAGGTTAACATATATTGATTACGAGCCCAAAGAAGAAGCGACGAGAGAATCACTATGTGCTGTGGGCAATGGCTATTTTGTTACCCGCGGTGCATTTGAAGAAACAGAGGCCAATAGAATTAACTATCCCGGAACTTATATAGCCGGATTGTACAACCGGCTGGAATCAGAAGTAGCCGGTAAAAAGATTATTAATGAAGATATTGTTAACTGCCCAAACTGGCTGCCGCTGACTTTTAAAATTGAAGACGGTGAATGGCTGGATTTAAATAAAGTTAAAATAATTGATTTCAAATGCCGGCTCGACTTTCGCGACGGTACGTTTTACAGAGAATCTATTGTTAAGGACAGTAAAGGCAATAAAACATTTATCCGGGTAAAACGAATTGTCAGCATGGCAGATGCGCATCTTGCCGGATTGCAGTACAGGATTGCACCCTTAAATTATTCTAAAAAGATCACTATAAAATCGGGATTAAACGGACAAATTATTAATGCCGGTGTTGACCGTTACAAACAACTAAAGTCAAAACACTGGCGGCCGCTCAATGCAGGTGGAAAAGTTAATATCAGTTTTATCGTCTTACAGACGAATCAATCCGGTATTATTATTGCCGAAGCTGCCAAACTTTTTATCAGCATTAATAAGAAACGACTTGAACCTCATATAAATTTAAAACAGGCAAAAGGAGCTGTTTATTCTACATTCGATATAGACATCGGGAAAAATCAATCTCTTACTATTGATAAAATTGTTTCCATTTATACATCAAAGGATTGTAGAAATCCACGGAAGGAAGCACTTGAGGCGCTGAGTAAAATATCGGGATATCCTGGCCTATACAAGGAAAGTCGAACGGCTTGGTCAGATTTATGGAAAAATATTGATATAAGAATAACGGGTGCGCGTCAAACTCAAAAGCTACTCCGTCTGCATCTTTATCATTCGCTCATTACTGCTTCAGCGCATAACGCTTTTATCGACACCGGTATACCGGCTCGTGGATTACACGGCGAAGCTTACCGTGGGCATATCTTTTGGGACGAGATGTTTATTCTGCCCATATATTTTATGAATCTTCCGGAAACAGCTAAATCAGCGCTACTTTACCGCTACCGCAGACTGGACAAAGCCAGGGCTTCAGCCAAAGAATGCGGCTTTAACGGTGCAATGTTTCCCTGGCAAAGCGGGAGTGATGGACAGGAGGAGACACAAATCCTTCACTTGAATCCTATGTCCGGAAAATGGGCACCGGATCACAGTTCCTTACAAAGACATATTTCACTTGCCATTGCTTATAATATCTGGCAATATTTTAATTTCACCGCTGATGTAAAATTTTTAGAAGATTATGGGGCTGAAATGTTTCTGGAGATTTGCCGTTTTTGGGCCAGTAAAGCTCAAATCAACAAAAAGACCAAACGGTTTGATATTGACCGAATTATGGGACCGGATGAATATCATGAAGCCTACCCGAAGTCCAAAGAGGGTGGGTTGAAAAATAATAGTTATACGAATATTATGACCATCTGGATTTTTAACCGTGCTCCGGATATACTCACTCTTCTCGAAGGATCAAAAGGCCAAAATCTATTTAAAAAGATCGGACTAAAGCAGGATGAATTATCCTATTGGGAAAAAATTAGCACAGATTTATCTGTACCGATTTCTGAAGATGGAATTCTGGAACAATTTGATGGATATTTTAAACTTAAAGAATTCGACTGGAAAAAATATAAAGCCAAATATGGAAGAATAAATCGTTTGGATCGCATTCTCAAAGCGGAAGGAAAAAGTCCTGATGATTATAAAGTTGCTAAACAGGCAGACGTTTTGATGTCATTCTATAATCTAGAGGAAGATGAAGTACATAAAATACTTAAAAAAACCGGATATCATTCCCAAGATGATCTTTTACAAAGAAATTTTGATTATTACTTCAAACGAACGTCACACGGCTCTACTTTAAGTAAGTTGGTACACTCGTATTTGGCAGGATTAGCCGGTTGTGATAATCTGAACTACCAACTTTATTCAGATGCATTGAAAAGCGATTTTCAGGATGATCAGGGCGGTACAGTAAAGGAAGGAATACACACCGGGGTTATGGGGGGATCTGTATTCCTTGCTCTAAAATCATACGCTGGATTTAAAATAAAAGATAATAAAATACATCTGAATCCTAAATTGCCGGCTACCTGGAAAGAAATGTATTTTACTTTTAAATTCAGAGAATATAGATATTATTTTGAAATTACCCCGCAAAAGATAAGGACAAGGACAGAAAAAAGAAATCAAATGGATGATTCGCTGTTTATCAACCGACAGGAAATAAAACTTAAGGGTAATAGCTGGCAAGCTGTTGAATTACACCAGAGAGAAAATAAATAATGTTAGAAGATATATTGTTGATCCAAGAAAAACACTACAAAGCCGCTGATCAGATTTATCAAAAACTCAGGCTGTTGTTAGGTTCCAACAGGTTGGTTATTGCCGTCTGTGGTGAATCAGGTGCAGGTAAATCTGAATTAGCCCATGTTCTCGGCAGAAAAATCAGGAATGAAGGTAATCTCGTAAAAATTTTGCATATCGATAATTACTATATTATTGCGCCGCGAATGAAAACAGAATGGCGTAAAAAACATGGTATTAAAAGCATAGGAATCGATGAATATAACTGGGAACTTATCAACCGAAATATTCAGGAATTCAGGGAAGGTAAAAAAGCAACTATGCCATGTATTGATCTGCTAACAGATATGGAAGATGAACTCATTACAGATTTTGCTCCTATTGATTATCTTATTGTGGAAGGATTATATCCGTTTAAGGCGGAGGTTGATTACAGGATATTTATTGACCTTACATACCATGATACAAAAAAAGCACAGATTTTGCGAGGAAAAGAAAGTCAGAATGAATTCAGATTGCAGGTATTGGAAAGAGAACATGAGGTTGTTCATTCTTTACGTCTTATGGCTGATTTAATTGTTACTAAAGAATTTGAAGTAAGAGATATGGAATAAATTAACGCTTAAAGTCAATACTTTATAATGCCCATGTCTGCTTCGGTATTATACCGCCGGCAGTCTACCAAATGCTGATTGAAACAAATGTTAAATGGATCGTCAAATACGGATATGAGTTAGATCCTGAAAATTTTATATTATAATTATAACGTAGAAACAACATCATATTCAGGTCATTGAACATCTCAGCAAGAAAACCTATTTCCGGCGCGACACCAAAATACAGGTTTTTATCCTGGAAAGCCCCGGCACCACTAAATTTACGTGCGTTTATAAAATATACACCTGTGTTAAGAGCGGCAAAAGGTCGAAATCCGGCAGTCTCTCCGAATAAAAAATAGCTGCCGTTTACCAAAAGTGGAAATGAATCTAAAAGGTGTTCTTCAATTTCACCTGTATTACCGGAAAACTGCTTTGATTCCTGCTGGAACTTACTCCAACCGAAAGATAAGCCCAGTGCAATTTTTTCATTAATAAACTGACGACCTTCAATACCAAAACCGGAATAACTGGTATTCTCAATAAAGTCGTGTGTTTCACCCTGCGGAATACTGACATTATAGGATAATCCAAAAATTTGCTGCCCATACAACGGTGGCAAAAGTAAGATTGTAAGTAGAGGAATAATATATTTCATAGGACAAATACTTTTTTGTTTGTACTATATAATGATAGTTTTCAGATTCCGACGCTCAAAATGTCAGCGATGCACCTATTTTAAACGTTTCCATCGTCACCGGTGTTTCAGAATCAAACGGCCAGTTCATCTTATCTTTGTATCCCTGATACATTGCATAAGCCACACCATTTTTTAATACAAAATACATCAGCGGTCCAAAAAACGGGGATGAATTTACAATATCCTCTGAAAAAGTCGAAACTATTCCCAATGCTGCATCCTGGATTATATGACTCCCAAGCCATGGCCAGAAAATATGCCTGGGGTAGATAACAGCGAATTCATATCCCACCGTAATAGCAAGAGTTTTTGCAAATTGTAACTTTACACCCGCCTCACCCGAATGCCCAAATCTGAACGCACCGGCATATCTATCCAGAATTTTGCGATCTTCATCGGAAATACCAGTAGAGTCCACCGGATCAAACTTGGTCCACACATACTGAATCTGATTATAAGGTAATAATTGAATACCGCCAATATCATATCCGAACCCAAGCCGGTTTCCAAAACCAAACTTGGTCGCTTCTGTGGTCACACCGGTCAGTTCACTGTCAATATGATTAAAATCCGTATTAGAATATGATCCGAACAGGTATCGTTCATCCATGCCCAGGATATATTTTTTAAAAGGACTTATATCACTGTAACCAATTTTGACTTCATATGTACCAATTCGGGCAAATTCAGATTCGAACAATTTATGCATTGGTTCAGCATAGCCGTATGAGAACTCAAAATAAGGTTTGAATTCCCCTTGCCAGGCCCAGTCCACATAACTGCCAACATCTTTTTCTTCCTGAGCTTGTAGTGTCACCGCTAAAAGTAATAATACCGGCATACCGACTTTTAAAATTGACTCTCGCATTTACAATTCTCCTGTTTAAATAATATGCTTTCCCGGTAAAACTTGAGAATGAAAAATTTGACTAATTACATATTGATTATTTGCCTTAACGCGGTAAAGTTACAAAATATTCTGGTTAAAATATAATTGAATTATTACCCCTCCCACTCTTATCCCCTCCCCAATTTAAGGCAGATTTATATTTGCCACAGACTTATTATGCTATTATAGCTGCCAAGACTTAAAGTTTCTATAATCATAGATTTAAGGCATAATGAAAAAACATATTTAAAATACTCTATATGAAATAATAAGTGATTATTCCTTTGAGACTTAGAGCCTTTGTGGCCTGTATTCTGAATTATTCAGGTTAGACATTTTACTTTCAGAAATAATATTGCATAGAAAAAATATATTTTAAATACTGTATTCCGTCCTTATATCTTTCCGATCGATACCAGTTGTAAATAAGATCAAATCCCAGGCTAAAATCGGTGCGCCCGGTGTATTCTGTTCTTAAAGATACGGTTCGTGGAATGGAAGAAACTCTTTCATCACCTTTAAAGAAAGAACTCTGGAAATATGAAAGCGCAAATCCGATGGGAACGGCCGTTTCCGGATTCAGATCCATATCGACAGCAACACCGATACCGGTATACCAACCGGTTCCCGAAAATCTGTCTATTGATTCACCATAATCCAGTTCCCACTTCAGGATGCTGCCAAACATCTCATTAAACGCATAGGCATACCGAATCCCGGCGCCTGCCCTGAAAGCAGGAGTGGACCTCACAAGACTGCGACCTTCGATGATGCCCTCATGATCAATCAGATCTTCAAGAAAGCCCACCAGATCCACATCGGTAAAGCTGTCATCTTTCAGATGAATGGTACCCGAGAGGACCATACGATCATTACTGTATAGTTTAAACAACCATCCCAGATTAAACCCAAACCCGGTATTGATTCCGTTAAATAATAAAGTTTGAGCTTCTGTTCCAAGGCGTCCAAGAATGCTAAAATGAACCCAGACAGCCAACCAGTTTTTAACTGCATACCTGTATTCAAGTTCCAGTGTGGCAAACATAACATCACCCTGTAGAGAAAGAACTTCTTTGTCATCGATGATGAGTAGCGGTATATTCAAATCTATCGTGCTTCCGAGGCCGAGTGAATTGCGGATACTTGTCAGCACAAATGGATCTTTTACGCGAAACGATGGGATAAAAGTATGACCAAAAAGATGAGGTCTTAACCCATCACCATTTTCCTTTTTAGACATCCCGGATGTTTGTGCCAAGCTAGTCACTATCAAAATGAAGATAAAACTGATTATTATAAAGCAAATCCTGGCATATCTCATTGAAAATATTCTCCGTTAATTATTAGCCTTTTTCACAACACCTGTGTCAGAGTCCAAAATGCCACCCTGCCTGCAATTGTATCATACTGGATCTGATCCGAACCGGCATCGAGACATCTTCCAGTTGGTCTTCTGATTTTGCAAGATTGTTCAGGCCCTGATTATAACGAATTTCGATTGTCACCTGCGAAGTACTTAGCGGAAAAATTATTCCAAATCCAAACATCATTGAAACATTAAAATTCTGAAAGGCATCGGCAATTGGAGTGACGGACTCACTTCCTTCAATTGTTATCGCCTCTGCATCCACAAGATAGCCGAATTCGAGACCACCGGAGACATAGGTACGTCCGTTTGTTGTAAGCACTTTTACCAATACCGGTACTGAGAAATAATCCAGGCTAATATTTAAACTATCTACCGGATCCTTAATATCTTTTTTTTCCACGGCGACAATCGATCCATTCTGGGAAAAGCCCGGTTGAAAACACAATAAAACATTATCTGAAAGTTCAAACTCCCCGGCCACACTTAGATTCAACCCCCACGAACGGTTATAGGAAACTCCTTTTGGCGCGTCACCATTGAGAATAGCACCATTTGCCCCGGTAACCAAACCCAGTGTGTATTGTGCCGGCAGATAACTTAGTGGTATAAACAGAATAATT
>CAYULK010000128.1:0-8843 GCA_964445625.1 uncultured Calditrichota bacterium | reverse complement strand
GTACTTATCATTAAGTCATCACATGTGATTGTTGTTACTGTACAAGCGTGTAGCAACCTATAAAGCACTTTACGTTCCAAAATTTAGGAGTAAAGCGAAAATAAATTTCTAAAAGGTAGAGTTCTGCATTGTTTTTGGGATACATCTCTGAATGAGATCCTGAAAACACTGCTTTACCCACAATGTATCACAAGTAGGCGAGCTAAGTCCATAAGCAAAAATATTATTATAGCAATGCGTTTCATTGTCTTTTTTCACAAACAAAATAAAACTACATCTAGAATTTATAAGGTTTTTTATTTATAACAAGCAAAAAGTATTGCACTTTTTGAGGGGACTATGTTCTTATAAAATAAAAAGTTATGCCCGATTTTGTTTATAGTAACCAAGATCGCAAGTAAATAAAACTTATATATCTTTAAAAATACAATAAATTATATCTACTACGAAAAGAAACAGGCTCATAGGTGAGTTGTAAAAAAGTATCCTAAAAATTAGGTGTCCCTGATCCTTTCAGATCAAGTTATATGAGTATTATTTATAATGTTTAAAGATTATGGTTAAGAATAATTCTCTCCCGCTTTCTTTAATTCAAAAATTTTACCGTAACTACCTTTATTGAAGAATATATATAACCAACTGACTATCGACTTTTGCAATATGGTTTTTCCCTGCAAAAACATTTGAGATTTTTATTTGAATAGATTACTTTCTAGTTTAATAAGATTTTCTAGTGACCCTGCACATGTCCTGCAAAGGGAGCTTTTCGGTCAATGGTTCATAATTTGATATTGGAGGCTAAAATACCAGAGATCTTGATGAGCATGTTTACGGGGTATTTTTAGGAAAAAATGAAATGAAAATTATAATTATTATCTTGTGTTTTTTATTTATTAGCACATTATTTGCAGATTTTAAAAAGAGTAAACCGGTAGGACCGGGAGTTATTCATCATCATGAATTCAGAGAATCCGGTCCCTGGCATATACATGTATTGGAAATTGATCTTACAAATCCGTGGATAAATCTTGAAACGGCCAAAGCCCAGGATAAACTGGCTGCGCGGGAACGTACCTCATCAATGTCAATACGCAGTAATTTTGAAGATCATACCATTATAGGCGGGATTAACGGAGATTTTTATGATGGCAGCGGAATTCCGATTGGCACCATGATCAGCAAGGGTGTTTTGATCAAAAGACCATATCCCCGTTCCGTCTTTGGCATATCCTCGCAAAAAAGTCCGTTAATTGACATCGTGCAATTCCAGGGTAAGGCAATAACCAAAACAGATCAGAATTTATTTATCAATGGCATTAATGAATCCAGAAGCACTGATTTTCTGGTTTTATATAACTCCTATTTTGGGTCCGCAACAGGAACAAATAAATGGGGCACGGAAATAGTCGTCGAGTATATAACTGGTATAATTGCGGTAAATGATACATTCTTTGTCCGGGTATTACAGAAAGACAGCACGATGGCCGATGGTACAAACAATAATTCTATCCCGGCTAATGGATTTGTTTTATCAGGTCATGGGACAGCAGCTACTGCCTTGAATTCTGGTGTTTTTGTCGGTGATACTCTGGCAATGGTTTTAAATTTATTTCCCGGACCGGAAAAACTTACTCAGTTAGTTGGCGGAACACCACGAATTATTAGAAATGGTGCTGTCAGTGTCGAATGGTCACAGGAGAGTATCAATCAGAGCTTTGCTACCGATCGACATCCGAGAACTGCTGTTGGTATTAATGTTGACTCAACAAGGGTATTCTTGTTCACGGTTGATGGTCGTCAGGGTGGATATAGTGTGGGAGTTTCACTTTATGAATTGGCAGATATTATGCTTGATTATGGAGTTGAAGAAGCAGTAAACCTGGATGGCGGTGGTTCAACGACAATGGTGTTGCGAAATGAGGTGGCTAATAGTCCGTCCGATGCAAATGGAGAAAGATCGGTTTCAAATTCACTGCTGATTGTCAGTTCCGCTCCGCCGGGGCCTTTGGCAAATATATCCGTTATTCCGGATGAGGCATACCTGATGCACAGCACATCGCTGCAATTCGGCACAGAAGGTTTCGATCAGTATTATAATCCGGTTGATATAGAACAGGGCTCATTGGTCTGGTCGGCAGATCCGCAAATTGGTATTATCGATGCGGCAGGTCTGTTTAAGGCTGGAAGTGAAAGTGATTCCGGTTATGTTTACGTAATATCAGGTACAATCAAAGATTCAGCCAGGGTATATATTACAACTATCGGAACAATTAAAGTGATGCCGGATCCGGTGGTACTTGAGGTGGGTCAACAGCAATCGATGACAGCTGAGACACGGGATTCATATGGCAACCTGGTTGAACTGGCACCGGCCCAATACACCTGGACAGTTGAGGGAGATATCGGTACGATTGCAGCCAGCGGCATGTTCACGGCTACCAAAACCGGAATCGGGAAAATTTTTGCCGCCTATGATAGTGTCAGCGGTAATGCGGATGTGAAAATTGGTGTAGTCTCAGAATCTGTACTGGATGATTTTTCAACTGTCAATAACTGGACGATGACCGGTCTGAGAATTGATCCGGGCGCCAGCAGCCTTGATCTGGATAATAGTAAATATGTATCACAGCCCAGCTCGGGCAAGCTGTCATATACTTTGACAACCGGTGGTACAAGTGTGCTTTACCTGGACTGTAACTTACCCATTTCAGGAACACCCGTTGCAGTGGGATTACATGTTTTTGGCGATGGAAAAGCACACTGGCTGCGCGGGGAATTTATTGACGGTGACGGTGAAAAATTCCTCATCAATTTTACCGAAGAAAATCCGGGCATCGACTGGCTGGATTCGTGGAAATATCTGGAGATTCCATTAGAGGAAGCGATACCCCACTGGTCTAATGGTGGTGCAATTCTGAATTTCCCGATTACCTGGACAAAAATTTATCTGGCAGAGGGCAATGAAGATAAAAAAGATACCGGTGTTATTTATCTGGATGATTTTAAGGCTATTTACCTGACCACTAGTACCGAAAAAAAATCGGGTCACTATCCCATTCAATTCAGACTGGATCAAAATTATCCGAATCCCTTTAATCCGGAAACGACAATCGGATATAGCCTGCCGGAAAAAGGGAAGGTGACACTGGAAATATTTGATCTTGCCGGGCAAAAATTAGATACACTGGTTGATGACAATCAGGCTGCCGGATCTTATGAAGTTAACTGGAGAGCGGGTGATTATGCCAGCAGCATTTATTTTTATCGATTGTCATTTGAAAACCGCGTCGTGGCGACCAGAAAAATGATGGTGGTTAAATAAATCGCTTGAAAATTTGTTAATTCTAAAATAAATTGGTCAATAAATTTAAGTATATATTTGTAATCTTCATCAGCTATTACTAATGAGATGCAACCTGTCGTTCGCTATGGTGTTTCCTGGGATTCCGAAAATGGAATACAGGTTAGTAGTGGACTTCTACGTTTTGAAAGCAGGAACATATATTCAGAGTGAGAAAATATTGCTGCTTAAGCAAAGTTAATATGTCTAGAGTGAGTTAAAGTAGAAAAAAATAACTTTAGCTCACTAATATTTTTAGGCACTTTAGATCACTGGCACATAGGAGGCCTACACAAAATGAATATTGACCTGCTCATGGTTGTTGCTTATTTCATCATTATTTTTCTCATCGGTGTTTATAAAAGCGGTACCCAGAAAAAAAGCGCGGAGAATTACTTCCTGAGCGGGCGTAAACTGCGCTGGCCTTCTATTGCTATGTCCACCATTGCCACTAATATTCAAGCCGGTCATTTTATCGGCATGGGCGGTGCTGCCTATGCTTACGGTCTGGCGCAGGCAAATTTTGAAATCGGCGCTGTTTTTGGCATCCTTCTGGCCGCCTTCTTTTTTGTTCCCCTCTATTTACGTCTGAAAGTATTTACCCTGACACAATTTTTTGAGGATAGATTTGGTTCTTTCCTGGCAACCAGTTATGCAGTTTTTTCCATTGTTTTGTTCGGAATTATCTACCTGGGAGGCGCTCTATACTGGGGGAGTTATGCCATCAACGGGATTTTTGGTGACGAGTTAAGTATTCTGCATTCGGACCCGGTGATCAGGCTTTACATTCTGGTTGTTCTGATGGGGTTGTTTTCCGCTGTGTATGTTTATTTCGGCGGCCTGGCGGCGGTAGTTCGCACCGATGTGATCCAGATGATCACATTGATAGGGGGCTCCGCTATCGTTTTGGTATTAGCCATAAAAACCCTTGGCGGTGTTTCCGAATTATATAATCCCGATCTATACACGAGCATTCAGACCGGCAAGGACCATTTGATGCATTTGTTTCTGAGTGCCGATCACGAAAAGATTCCCTGGACCGCTGTATTCTTCGGAATGGCCCTGATGCATATCCAATACTGGGGAGCAAACCAGGTGATCCTACAAAGAGCCCTTGCGGCGCGCTCTCTTAAAGATGCACAGTTGGGATTAGTCCTGGGTGGTTTTTTAAAATACATTGTGGCGGCATTAATCATTATTCCCCCTATTGCCCTGGTTGGCTTTCATAAAACCCTGGAAGATCCCGATCAGGCTTACATTGTATTAGTCAACACACTTCTCTCTCCGGGCATCCGCGGCCTGGTGCTGATAGGGCTTTTTGCCTCCTTGATGAGTACCGTTGATTCCATTATCAATTCGGTCAGCACTTTGTATTCTTTTGATATTTATAAGCGACACATCAATAAAGGTGCTTCGGACGAACAACTGATCCGGATAGGAAAAAATACCATTGGTATCTCCACGATCGCCGGAATTTTGTTTGCATTTTCTCTCATTTATATAAAATACCATGGACTGGATTTTCCGCTTTCCCACCTGACCAATGAGATCTCCTATCATATCAAAGCTGGTTTTACTATTTTAATTTTGGCAGCAGTATTCTGCACTAATGCTCCTAAAAAAGTGGTTGCTTCTGTTTTTGTTGGAAGTGCAGTCGTATCGCTTGCCTTCAAATATTTCATATTTGCTGATATGAACTACCTGAACCGGACCGGTTGGGTGATTGTTTTATGTTATGGTGTACTTGCCGCTGTATCGTATTTTTCACCCGGACAAAAGATAAATTTGAAGGGATTACTGGTTGTCGATTCAAAAAGAGTAGGCTACCTGGGAATTTTCCTTGCTTTATCTTTAATTGCAATTAACATTTTTTTTCGCTAAAATACGCTTTTTAAATTGAGAGTTTTAATTTGTATTGATCCTCGGATATCAAATAAAGACTGGATATCCGGCATTATTCGAAAAAGTTCCCGGATGCTTTAATAATGACATCTAACAATATAAATTGTTGATTGTTAAAAGGGTGAAGCTATGAGGATAAAATTTACCGGAACAGGAGATGGGCGGGGAATTCCTGCTGTTGGCTGTAAGTGTAAACTGTGCACCGGAGCAAGAAAAGAAGGCGGGAAAAACCGCCGCCGCCGAGTTTCGATTCTGTTACGGAATGGAACCGAAACCATTTTGTTTGACACGCCACCTACAATTGGAGTAATGTTAAACCGGGAGCGAATATTTGATATAACGGCCATTTTTCTTTCCCATAAACACTTCGATCACATCGGTGGTATCACCGAATTTGAATATTGGCCGAAAAAAATTGCTGTTTACGGGAATATGTCGGTTCTGGGGAATTTTGAAATTACCGACAAATTATATGAACAATGTAAGTTTCATGTCTTGCACGACAGAGAAACCCTTAAAGTCGGTCAAATCAAAGTTACTCCTTTCGAAGTTTCACACAAAGTCCCCACTTTTGGGCTACTTTTTAATCAAAATGAAAGACGCATTGTTCATTTCAACGATAAACTGGGATTAAAATTAGAGGAATTCGAGAGAAGGATTTTGAGAAAATCGAATATAGCCATTTTCCACACCCCGGGTTTTGACGGTGGTACGGATCACATTGATGTGTTAAATGTAATGAAGATCGCTAAAAGACATCCCACCATTCGTTTTGTGATTACCCACATCGGGCATCAAAATTTTTCCCACGAAGAACTCGTTGAGAAAGTGAGACCATATAAAAATATGATCATTGCCTATGATGGGCTGGAATTGACAGCATAGTATGGTAAATAACATAATGAACTTTGATATCGTTATATTGGGACACTTTGCTAAAGATAAAATAGTGATCCGGGGAGTAGAAAAAGATAGCTTGGGAGGCGCCGTTTATTATGGCGCTCTGGCGTTATCGAAAATGAATTTTTCCACCGGGATTATTACCCTTCTTGCCCGTGAAGATTTCCCCTATCTAGATATTTTTAAAAAGAACGGTGTAGAAGTTTTTGCCTATGAAGCCGCACACACCAGCGGTATTAAAAATACCTATTTTTCAGAAAACAATCTGAACGAAAGGGTCTGTGAGCCGATCGCATTTGCCGGGGAATTTAAAACTGAGCATATTACGAATTTTAGAACCAAAGTTTTTCATATAGGATCGCTAATGGCGGGAGAGGTTTCCCGTGAACTTATTGAATATATCGTATTAAAATTTGACAAAGTATCGCTCGACCTTCAGGGGTTTTTACGGGTTAGAGAAGGTAACCAATTAAGATTCGAGGATTGGCCTGAAAAAGAAGACGGTTTAAGAGGAATCCATACCGTTAAAGCCGATTCGGTGGAATCGAAAGTTATTACCGGTGAAAAAAACCTGGCAAAAGCCGCACAAATTATTGCCGGATGGGGGCCCCGGGAAGTGGTCATCACCCACAAAGACGGCTTATTGGTTTATGCCGAGGGCGAAGTTTTTGAAGCACCCTTTACACCTCGTTCTCTGGAAGGCCGCACCGGGCGGGGAGATACCTGCATTTCCACTTATCTGGCGGGTCGGCTTACAATGTCTCCGGAACAATCATGTAAATTCGCTGCTGTTGCAACGACTTTGAAGTTGGAAAAAGAAGGCCCCCTTGATCGAACCTACCAGAATATTTTAGAGAGACTTTAACCTTTTAGACCCGTCATGGTTATTCCTTCGCTAAAATATCTTCGAAAAAGAAAGAATAGGGCTAAGATAGGTAAAGTTAACAGGGTAGCTCCGGCGGTCTGGATCCCCGGGTAGCTGCTATATTCTCCTTTGGTAAATAAACCTAATAAAACGCTAAGCGGCATTAGATCGTACTCCTTGGTAACAATAAGGTACCATAAAAATTCATCCCACATGGTCATGAAAGTAAAAATAGCTACAATAGCGGTTACCGATTTCGACAACGGCACCATTATGCTAAAAACTATTCTCAATTCGGAGCACCCATCTATCCTTGCGGCATCAATTAGTTCTTGTGGAATAGCTTTAAAAAATTGTGTAAACAAAAAGATTGCCCAGGCGTTCATCAGAAATGGCAAAAACATTCCTTGATAGGTGTTTATACTTTGAAGATTAAGCATAAGCAAGAACCGGGGAATTAAAAACAATATCGCCGGGAAAAGCATTTGAAATAAAATGAAATGGTTTAAAAAATTTCTTCCCCTGAATTCTAATCGAGCCAGGGCATAGCCGGTAATCGCGCCAAAAAAGACGACCGAGACAGTAGCGGTTGTAGACACGACAAGGCTATTAAAGATGGATTTTATAAATGGATTCTGTAAGCCTGAAGTTCCGCCGGCAAATACCATCTTATAATGTTCCAGCGTAAAGCGTGTCGGGAAAAACCGGCTGTAAATTTCCGATGGTATTTTAAACGAAGCTAATACCATCCAAACATAGGGGAAGGCCATAAATATTAAACCCATACTTAATATAATGTAAATGATTACCTGCCCTTTTACTTCCGATTTTTTTCTCATAGTTTTTTCAAACCACCTCTCTTTCCACCGATTTTTTTACTATAAAAACAAATGTAAAGCTAATGGCTGCAATCATAAGAGCAAAACTGGAGCCGTATCCAGCGTGTAATGCTTCAAAAGTTTGATAATAAATTTGCATTACCGGTGTTTGTGTGCTGTCTAATGGTCCGCCACCGGTTATTAGATAAGGCTCTGTAAAAACATTAAAGGACATCATTACTGCAAAAACCAGAATAATCGTAAAACAGGGATTGAGCATAGGTACTGTAATGCGCCAAAACTGAGTCCATTTATTAGCGCCGTCGATCTCTGCCGCTTCATACATTGTTTTAGGAATTGATTGTAACCCGGCAAGGAAAATTAAAGCATAATAACCTAAATATTTCCAGACAACAATAAGAGCGATTGAGAACATAGCAATGCGGGCATCTGAAAACCAGGGGATCGTTACGCCTATTTTTTCCAGCCAGGTGTTAATCAGACCGTCCCCGGAAAACAATATCATAAAAACAATAGAATAGGCGACCCCGGCCGAAACATAAGACATCAGATAGCCGATCGAAAAAAAAGCTTTTAAAAACTTAATGCGATGCAGCATCCAGGCTACCGCTAACGAGGTAATTATTGATAACGGCACAAACGCCACCATAAAAAATAAAACATTCTTAATGGATGTCCAAAATAGTGGATCCTGAGATACTCGCAAGAAATTGTCAAAACCAACAAACTCTTTTACAGGGGAAATGATATTCCATTTTTTAAAGGCGATTACCAGCCCCCAGAAGAATGGATAAACCCACAACACAGCGGTAAAAATTATATAAGGCAAAACTAACCAATAACCGGTTAGTTTTCTTTTTTCATTTTTTTTAAAGATATTCAATTTAGTCGCTTAGCTTGATCTATTCATAAATCTGATTCAAAGCCATAGGATGGTCTTTCTGTCTCCCCCGGCCCGGAGGGCCGGGGGAGACATAATCTTCTGTTTTAATTGATT
>CAYULK010000127.1:0-8859 GCA_964445625.1 uncultured Calditrichota bacterium | reverse complement strand
AAGACTTTTATCAGCAATACACACTTTGATACAACCCGGGCAAATATTGAATATACCGGTGCTAAGGCTGTCGATATGATCATTGAACAGGGAAAAAACCCACAAGAAATACATCCCTTTAAGGGCAACATGGATATCGAAAAACTGAATAAATTTATCAAACAAAACGGACCCAAGCATATTCCCTGTGTTATGATCACAATTACCAATAATTCGGGCGGTGGCCAACCGGTATCAATGCAGAATATTCGTGAGGTGAGTGCGGTTTGCCGCAAACATGACATTCCCCTGATAATTGATGCCTGCCGCTTTGCTGAAAACGCCTTTTTTATAAAAAAACGTGAAAAAGGTTACAAGAAAAAGTCGGTTAAGGAAATTGTGCGCGAAATATTTTCCTATGCCGACGGTTGTACCATGAGCGCAAAAAAGGATGCCCTGGTTAACATCGGCGGGTTTTTATGCCTAAATGATGACAACTGGGCAATGCAGGCTCGAAATTTGCTCATCCTGACTGAAGGGTTCCCAACCTATGGTGGACTTGCCGGTCGCGACCTTGAGGCCATTTCAGTTGGGCTCGAAGAAGTATTGCATGAGGATTATTTGCATTATCGTTTACGTTCTACTGAATATCTGGGGGAAAAAATAAATGCCCATGGCGTACCGATTGTTCTTCCGGTTGGTGGCCACGCAGTCTACATTGATGCCAAAACAATGTTACCACATATTCCTGTTCGCCAGTTTCCCGGGCAGGCACTGGCCGTAGAATTATATATCGAAGGCGGGATTCGCGGCTGTGAAATAGGATCGGTTATGTTTGGGGAAAGTGCAAAAATGGAACTGGTTCGTTTGGCAATCCCACGCCGTGTGTATACACAAAGTCATATTGATTATGTTATTGAAGTTATTATTAACGTATATGAAAAGCGTAAAAAAATTCGTGGCATGGAAATTACCTGGCAGCAGGATGTTCTGCGTCATTTTACAGCTCATTTTGAATATATATAGTTTTTCGATAATTCAATAGTTTATACTGATACAGCCAAAAACTATGCTGTTTTAGTAAAGTTTTATCTAATATGTTAAAGAATTTTATTACGCAAAGACACAGAGGATACGCCACGCCTGGGCGGGCAGGCAAAGTTCGCAAAGATTTTTCTCGTAGAGCCGCAAAGAAAAAAATATTATATTTTTTCTTCGTGATCTTTGTGTGACCTTCGTGTTCTTCGTGATACTTAAATAATTTGATTGCAGCATTGCTGCGCTATGAATATTTCAAGTTAATTAATTTATTTTTAATATAATTCAACCGATATTTAAATATATATGCTAATCTAAAAGGATTTATAAATGGATGACCGGAGACAAAAATTACAGCGCATTATTCAGATCGGAATCGAAGTTTCGCAGATTAAGGACCTTGATGTCTTATTAGAAAAAGTCCTCAGCGAAGCCAGAAGCCTGGTTAATGCCGATGCCGGTTCAATCTATATCAAGGAAAAAGACACTCTAAAGTTCAGTATTTCTCAAAACGAAACTCTGCGTAAACGTCTGCCGGAAGGTAAAAAGCTCATTTATACAACATTTACTATGCCAATTACAAACAAATCCATTTCAGGATTTGTTGCCATGGAGGGAAAACTATTAAATATTCCCGATGCCTATAAAATTTCAAAAAGTATGCCCTTCTCTTTTGACAGTAGTTATGATAAAATTTCCGGATATGAAACACATTCCATGTTAACAGCACAGCTGAAAAACAATTTGGGTGAATGTATTGGTGTTTTGCAGTTAATTAATGCGCAAAATGAAAAGGGAAAAATAGTACCATTTTCGGAACAGGTCGAAACCTTAATCAAACCATTTGCTGTGTATGCTGCAGTCGCTATCGAACGCGCACAACTTACGAGAACCACTATTTTACGTATGATCAGTATGGCTGAGTTGCGTGATCCTAAAGAAACCGGTGCTCATGTAAACCGTGTGGCCTCATATGCTATTGAAATTTATGAAAACATGGCGCTAAAGAAAGGAATCGATAAGGAGATTGTCGATAAACTCCGTGACTCCTTTCGCCTTGCAGCCATGTTGCATGATGTGGGCAAAGTCGCTATCTCAGATTTAATATTAAAAAAACCGGGACGTTTTACTGAAGATGAACATGATATAATCAAACAACATACAATAGAAGGCGCCCGTCTGTTTCATGGTGCCCAGTCTGATTTTGATGAGATTGCTTCCGAGGTCGCATTAAATCATCATGAAAAATGGGACGGCTCAGGATATCCCGGATATATAGATATCGAAACAAGAAAAGCGATAAAGGGATATGAAGATGAAAATGGCAATCCCCGGCCCAAAAAAGGAGATGAAATACCACTTTATGGTCGAATTGTTGCGCTGGCAGATGTCTATGATGCCCTTTCATCCAAAAGATCGTACAAGGAAGCATGGGATGAAGAAAAAGTACTTAACGTCATTCGTGAAGAAAAAGGTAAGCATTTTGATCCCGAAGTTGTCGAATCCTTCTTTGATGTGTTAGATGTCATACGCTCGATCTCGCAGAGATATCCTGATCAAGGCATTGAATAAACCAGCTTATATTTGCCACGGACTTATTATTAATTTATAAAGAATATATGATTGCAATTATAAACATTAATAAACATTTTTATTAAAGTCAGTGTCAATCTGTGGCTAATTTTCTATCTTGCATTAGCCTGTTATATCAGTAAAAACCCCATATTTAAGAATGAAGAAATTCATTTCTCCCCTTTTCTCGTAAATCCTTATGATTTTTGAATTAAGTTAATAAAAAAAAACTTATCTTTTCTTGATTTAGGTCGAAAAATCTAGTAGAATTGTGGAGCAATTTTCCTTAAAGTGGAGTAATATCCCTAACTATGTCAGTAAATGATTTTTCCGGGGAATACAGATTTAACCTGGATGCAAAAAAACGTGTAAATATTCCGTCCGGTATCCGTAAAATGCTGCCACCTGAATCTGAGAGTACACTCATTTTTACCCGCGGATTTGAAGGGTGCGTTTATGTGTATTCCAACGATGAATGGAAACGGTTAACACGAAAATTGAGTTCCCTTGATAGTTTTAATGTTAAGGTACGCGACTTTATTCGTCTTTTTGTCGGCCCGGCATATAAAACCACAATGGATAATCAGGGTCGTGTTTTACTCCCGGAGAACATACTCAATATGGCAAAGGTAGACAAGGAAATATTATTACTCGGGTCACTAAATAAATGGGAAATGTGGAATCCGGCTATTTACGAAAACTATATGCGACAGAATAATCCGTCGTTGGAAACCCTGGCCCAGGAAATAAATTTCAGCGCCTTGTTTACAAATGATGGATAATCCCTATCATGTCCCTGTCCTTTGTAAGGAAGTGGCTGAACTACTGATAACCGATATTAACGGCATTTACATTGATGGGACACTCGGGGGAGGTGGCCATGCCGGTTATATCCTTCAAATTCTTTCTTCCGGGGCAAATTACATTGCACTGGATCTTGACACGGAAGCAATCGATTTCGTAAAAAAACGGTTAAAACAATATAGAAATATATCATTCTTTCAAAGCAATTTCCGGGATACCGAACAAATATTGTCCGGTGCAGATATTCAATCTGCGGACGGCTTGCTGCTAGATCTGGGTGTTTCGTCTCACCAAATCAATGAAGCAGATCGTGGTTTTTCATACCTTCTGGACGGACAAATTGATATGCGAATGAACAAGAGTGAAATTACATCTGCCCGGGATCTGCTTAATAAAGAGAGTGTTGAGGAACTGAGTGATATATTTTATCATTTTGGTGAAGAGCGGAATGCCCGAAAAATTGCACGTTTGGTCGTGGCACAGCGCGAAAAGGAGCCATTTATTCATGCGGAACAACTACGGGCAGTTCTTAATAAAACATCACATCCCCGGTATGTGATTAAAAGTTATGCACGCGTTTTTCAGGCATTACGTATTGCCGTAAATAATGAACTTGATAATCTGAAGTACATATTGCAGTCAAGTTTAAAGTTTATAAAACCCGGAGGACGGATCGCTGTTATTGCCTATCATTCACTTGAAGACAGAATTGTAAAGAATTTTTTTCGGGAAAAGGCAAATCCCTGTGTTTGCCCTCCCGACTTTCCGGAATGTGTTTGCGGATTAAAACCACAAATTAAAATCATTACCAGAAGGCCGGTAAAACCTTCTGAGCAGGAAATAAAAGAGAATTCCCGGGCAAGAAGTGCTCTGCTGCGGGTTGGAGAAGTATTATGAGAAATCAATCATGGACGTCGAAGAAATCATTCATTAAGATTTTCCTCTGGCCCCTTAAGTCATATATCCGGATAATTATCGTAGTTGTTGTGATTGGCCTGTTTCAATATCAGTCTATTCAGATCGATATACTGGCTCGTGATATCCGGTCACTGGAATTAAAGAAGAAACAGCTAATAAATGATAAGGGCGTTCTGCAGGTCGATATTGATCGTCTCACACATATAAACAGGATAGAAAAGCTGGCAGAAGAAAAATTTGGTCTTATCTATTCAGGCGAAAATATGCAAAAACTCGTGGTTAAAAAATTCAATCAAAATGATCCGGAAACCGCACAAAATTTCAAACTTGCCGGGGTACACTAATTTGGGTCGTAAGTCGGGTAAAACTATTCATTTCCGGCGAATTTACTTCATCATCGTCGGAATTTTGATATTCTGGGCAGCGCTGGAGATCCGCTTGTTTATGATTCAGGTCCGGGATCATGGGTTTTATTTCGAGCAGAGTAGTATCCAGTCCGCGAAAAAAGTACAAATTTCTGCCCAACGTGGGAATATTTACGACCGGAATCAGGAATGTCTGGCCAGGGATCTGATTCATTACGATCTTGGCGTGGATTTAAACAAGCTTGCAAACAAGGATGCAGTGGCCACGATATTTGCAAAACAACTCAGACATTCAAAAAAATATTATCTGAATCGTCTGAATACATCACGTGATTTTATATATATGGCGCGCAAAGTTCCCCACGACAAAATGCTGAAAATCCGGGAAATTAATGATCCCGGAATCGTGCGAATTGAAGGATATCGCAGACTCTATCCCTTTGGCAAATATGGCAGCCAGGTTATTGGTTTCACAGACGTCGATAACAAGGGGATAAACGGTGTAGAACTACAATTTGAAGAGCAATTGCGTGGTAAAAACGGATGGACCTTTTTGATGGCAGATGCACGGCGTCGCTTTGGTTATAACGTGGATTATCCACATATGCCGGCACAAACCGGCGTTGATATCTCACTGACAATCGATAAAAATTTTCAAACGATCGTTGAAGATGAACTCGATCTTGGGGTCAAAAAGTATAATGCGGATTATGGTATGGCTGTCTTGATGAATCCATCAACCGGAGAAATTCTGGCTATGTATAGTTCTCCCGGATTTAATCCGAATAATGCCTCAGCATCGTCCGTTGAACATAGACGCAACCGTGTGATTACAGATATATTTGAACCGGGTTCTACATTTAAAATTTTTCCGGCCGCTGCTCTTTTGCAGAAAAACATAAAAAAACCTGATGATATCGTTTTCTGTGAAAATGGAAAATACCACTATTACAATCATACAATTAACGATTCTAAAAAACATGCCTGGCTTTCGTTTCGGAAAGTTATCGAATATTCTTCAAATATTGGTATGGTAAAACTAAGTGCCGAAATGTCTAAAAATACCCTTTACCAATATATAAAAAACTTTGGTTTTGATTCCCATACCGGTATCAATCTGATTGGAGAGGCCACCGGTCTTTTATCAAAACCTGAAAAATTTTCCGGTCTTTCAAAGGGTGTTATATCTTTTGGTCAGGAAATAGGTGTAACTGCTTTGCAGTTAACAAATGCTTATTCGGCCGTGATTAATGGCGGTAAATTAATGCGGCCCTATATCGTCAAACAGGTTCGCACACCTGGTGCTGATATATTGAAAATAAATGAACCAGTAGTAATTCGTCGGGTCATCTCCGAGGATGTAGCCGAAATTCTGCGGCAATTTATGGTAGGTGTTGTGGACAGGGGCACCGGAAAAAAAGCACAGATTTCCGACATTACTATCGGCGGCAAAACCGGAACGGCACAAAAATTTAATAAAAAAACAAAAAGATATGCACGCGGTAAATATCTGGCGTCATTTGTCGGATTTGCACCGGCCGAATACCCAAAATATGTTCTGGCAATTTTTCTCGATAATCCGAGACCGTCTTATTATGGCGGAGATGTGGCCGCACCCATATTTCGGAATATTATGAAACGCATTCTGAATTTTGCACCGTCAGATATTGATGATGTCCGGGGAGACTATCAGCCAAAATTTGCTAAAGCGAATTCCCGGATACCTGATTTTTCAGGATTGTCTGTTTCGGCCCTGGAAGATTATTTTGAATTCAAAAATATTGATTACAGGATTGCAGGTCAGGGTAATTATGTTGTGGCACAGAAGGGAAACTCCAATAATCCTGTCGAATTCCATTTAGGGAAATTAAGACAGCCATCCAAGTCGATGCCTGATCTGAAAGGATTGACTGTCAGAGAAGCTTTAAAAAAAGTTGATTTTTCCCGGTACCGTGTAAGAATTACCGGCGATGGTCGTGTCGTAAAACAATCGATTAAACCTGGCATGGTTGTCTCAAGACGATCTGAATTAATATTAACCTGCCGGTAGCGGTCCTAATATGAAAGTAAAATCTCTGGACCAAATCCTGGAAAATGTCCGGGTTGTACTAAAACATAATTATTCAGATTGTCGGATTGGAAAAATCACGCATAATTCGCGGGAAATTACGAATAACAGTTTATTTGTTGCTATCCGTGGCTATGCCACTGACGGACATGAATATTTAAAGGAGGCGGAAAAGAAAGGAGCCGTTGCGGCTATTGTTGAAATACCGGTATCCGATGTCCGCATTCCACAAGTTGAAGTTGTGAATAGTCGTGATACATTAGCGCAGATTACGGTCAATTTTTTTCAACCTGAGTTAAGCCGGATGCGCCTGATCGGCATTACCGGTACGAATGGAAAAACTACGACATCGTTTCTGATTAAATCGATAATGGAGAGCGCTGGTATCAGCTGTGGCTTAATCGGCACTATTTGTTATCAGGTAGGTAATGAACAGAGAAATGCATGGAATACCACACCGGAGTCAGCAGATCTGTGCCGGATGTTTTATGAAATGTATCAGAATGGGCAGAGAGCATGTGTGTTGGAAGTTTCTTCTCATGCACTGGCACTCAGGCGGGTAAATTATCTGGAATTTGAGACTGCGATTTTTACCAATTTAACCCAGGACCATTTGGATTTTCATGAGGATATGGAGGAGTATTTTATAGCAAAAAAAAGTCTCTTTTCGCTGCTCAAAGCAAATGGTACTGCAGTTATCAACTGTAAAGATGACTATGGCCAGAATCTTATACAAAATCTTGATTGTAATATTATTTCATTTGGCAGCGGAAAATACGGTGATATTCGGGCTGATTCCTGGCAAAGCAGCATTGAAGGTCTCAATCTGAAAATATCAACCGGTTCTGATATCATGGAATTAAAATCCCCATTGATCGGAGAATTTAATGTAGAAAACATTCTGGCAGCCGTGTCGGCCGGATTTGCACTGGGAATAGATAACAAAAAAATAAAAGCGGGTATAGAAAATGTATCGATCATCCCCGGACGACTGGAGACAATAAAACTGGAAAATGATGTAACTGCCGTGGTTGATTATTCTCACACTCCCGACGCCCTGGAAAAAGCATTAAAAGTACTGAGAAAATTAACCCGCAAACAATTATGGGTAGTCTTTGGCTGCGGTGGAGACCGGGACAAAACAAAGCGGCCCATTATGGGAAGAATTGCATCTTCTTTAGCGGATAAGACTATCATCACATCGGATAATCCGAGATCCGAGAATCCGGATAAAATTATATCGGATATTATTTCCGGAATTGAGGGAAAAAGCGGTTTTATTGTAGAATCAAACCGGAAAAAAGCAATAGAAAGTGCTTTGTGTGAAGCCACTCAAGGGGACACACTTTTAATTGCCGGGAAAGGACATGAAGACTATCAGGAGATTAATGGAGTTAAGCATCCTTTTGATGATCGCCAGATTGTAAAGGACTATATTGCATGAAATATATTACTCTGGCAGATTTGAAAAAATTACCAGATTCAGAATTGGTAAATGAGCCTTCGGCAACTGATTTGAATAAAAATGTCCGCGGCATTTCTATAGATAGCCGTTCACTAAAAGCAAATCAGATTTTCTGGGCTCTAAAAGGCCCCAAATTCGATGGCCATGATTTTATAATTGCCGCAATACGATCGGGTGCCGCTGCCGTTGTTTTAAATAAATCTCATGCCTATAAAATCAGCGCCATGGGCATCCCGGCACTTGTTGTTAAAGATTCATTAATAACACTGCAAAAACTGGCTGCTCTGCATCGCAGAAAGTTTAACATTCCCCTTCTTGCCATTACAGGTACAAATGGGAAAACCACCACAAAGGAAATGATTGCCTGGATTCTTCAAACCAAAATGAATGTACACCGTACCTGGGGAAATTTAAATAATCACATCGGTGTTCCTTTATCACTGTTGACTCTGAATTCCGAACATGATGTCTCTATAATTGAACTTGGTACTAATCATCCGGGTGAGATTGCCACTTTGTGCGCTATTACCAGACCAAATGCCGGCATGATTACCAATATTGGCCGCGGCCATCTGGAATTCTTTTCGACTATTGAGGGTGTAGCACGTGAAAAAATTGAATTATTTAATTTTCTTAAGAACCGTGGCGTC
>CAYULK010000126.1:0-8915 GCA_964445625.1 uncultured Calditrichota bacterium | reverse complement strand
TATTTATCAAAATTCAGTAATCTGTATCTTTTTCATAGCTAAAACTTTGCTAAAATAACAAAGTTTTTGGCTACAATAGCATAGACACCACTACTCAAAGACTCTCCCGCTTTGTCGGGATAAAAACATAGATTTAAGGTATCTTGAGAAAACATATTTAAAAGACTCTATTGAAATGTCACAACACATTAAATAATTGTTTCTTTGAGGCTTAGAATCTTTGTGGCCAATATTTGTAAATTAATCAAGTTAGATAATTTAACACTACCAAAGATCAACATTATATTCTTATTTTTTCCACATAATGTATACTCAATGTTTATATATTACCGTGACAGAGGTCTCAATTAAAATATTGAACATAAGATTCCGAAATAAACTTGTGCTGAACTCATTTCAGTATTCGGAATGACATTATTAAAAACCTAAAAGCAATTAACAAAACTCTCTGCGACTCCGCGTCTCTGCGCGAGACACTCAAATCATGTGATTAATTATGAAATCTGCAGGACTTTTGCACCCCGGATTTTTCTCTCCTTCAATTCCAGTAAAGCCGTATTGGCTTCTTCGAGCGGATATTCCTGGTATTCGGGTTTTATTTGCATTTCGGCTGCCAGTTTCAGGAAACCGGAGACATCACTGCGGGCTACATTTGCGACACTCTTGATTTCTTTTTCCAGCCACAAGTGACGCGGATAATCAAAACTCTGCAGATATTCCTTATCTGTATTTTCCTTCCTGATCGCATTGATAACCAGTCTGCCATTGGATGCCAAATTTTCCAGGGCTTTGACAACCGGCGTCCAAACCGGTGTGGTATCAATGATGGCATGTAGTTTATCCGGAGCCGGATCCCCGGTATCTCCTGCCCACTCTGCGCCAAGTTCAACAGCAAACTCCCTTTCCCTGACACTTCGGGCAAAGACATATATTTTTGATTCCGGAAATTTGAATCGGGCCATCTTGAGTACCAGATGTGCGGAGGCGCCAAATCCGGTCAGACCCAGATTGTGACCATTTTTTAATCCGGTAAGTTCCAGTGAACGATAACCAATCGCACCGGCACAAAGTAAGGGCGCCGCCTCGGCATCAGTGAACACCGTGGGGATTTTGTAGGCAAAGTTTTCATTTACTGTCATATATTCGGCATATCCGCCATGTGCATCACGCCCGGTTGCTTTGAATTGAGGGCAAAGATTCTCCAGATCTGACCGGCAAAACTCACAAATCCCACACGCGGAATATATCCAGGCCACTCCGACCCGGTCGCCCTTTTGCAACAGAGTTACTGCGCTTCCGGTTTGTTCAACCCGGCCAACCACCTGGTGTCCCGGAATCATGGGGTATACAGCCGGCGGTGTTCTGCCTTCTATTTCATCCAGCTCCGTGTGACAAACGCCGCAGGTCAGAATTTTAAGCAGTATTTCATTATCTTGGGGCGTCGGAATGTCTATTTCTGATAATTTAAGCGGCTCCCGTTCCTTTGAAAGGTTCCTGATACCATTTAAGAACATTGCTTTCACGGGCAACTCCGATTTATATAAAAGATCAAACTTGAGGTATAATTCAATTATACTAGGTTAATGCTAAAAATCAAGTAATGATGGTAGTGTCATGGTATATAAAAAATGTAATTGCACGCGAATTCGCCTACCGGCCATAGACGTCAACCTAAAAATGACTTTTTTGACATGATAACAGGATTTACAGGATTAATATGAGCATTTATTGATCATAGATCTTGAACATTAGAAATTCAATTGGAATTGTAACACTCTAAATATATTATCGAGAATCGAGTATAAAAATCATTAAATTTATCCTGTATATCCTGTAAATCCTGTCAAATTCTTTTTTTTGTTTGCAGCCCTGTGCTGCGATATGCTATTATAGCCGAAAACTTTGTTTTTTTAGCAAAGTTTTTACAAATCTGATTAATATTTTTTAACGCTAAGACGCTAAGAACGCGCCACGCCTAGGCGGGCAGGCAAAGTTCGCAAAGAAAGATTAAAATATATTTTTAAAAAATAATTAAAAGACCTTGCGTCATTGCGGTAAAGCAATCCGTGCTAATCAGTGTAATCCGTGGACTTCTTTTCTTTGATTGCAGCACCGCTGCGCTATGAATTAATCAAATTAGATTATAACACAAATTTACAACTTTAAAAGCATTTTCTTATATCAATCTGCAGATTATCCTCTTGCAGCTCCAGATACAGATAATTCCCGCTGTTAAATGTGCCGGGATTAACTATTCTTGTTCTGCCAATCTGATCAATACCAACTCCCTCATGAATATGACCGGTGATACAGACCACTGGTTGATATTTCTCAATAAACGAGCGAACAGACGTACTGCCCACATGTGATCCATTGGCAATTTTATCGTTAAGAGTATTATAAGGCGGCTGATGGCAAACAAAAACAAAATCTGAATCATCAGCCAATCCTATTGCAGATTCAGTAAGATTTTTAGAAAATTGCGCTTCGGAATATTCAGATGGTGTACGGCCGGGGCAAGGTAATGAGCCGCCCAAACCCAGAAACTGGATTCCATTTTCAGTTATAATAGTTCCATGCAGAGATATTTTTTGCTTCTGCAATTCATTTAAGACATCCGGGTAATCACAGTTGCCATGTATTGCCAGGATCCTGGAACTATGTTGTCTAAGCTCATCTAATGCTGATATTACGTCTTTACCCTTACCAAAGTGAGTAATATCACCTGCGATTAATATTAAGTCGGCCTGTTTAAGGTCTGATATCAACGCATTACAATCTATTTTGCGGCCATGAATATCAGTTAGAACGATTATTTTCATAGTTATAAGAATTGATATAAAAAGTGCATGAGATTCTCAAATTAGACAGGAGCAGGCTATAATGCAAGCAGATGGCACGCAGATTTCGCGGATCAGGCTGATTTACGCGGATTAAATAATTAAATATATTTTTCTTATATCCAAATTTTATTTGAGTTCATAAATCGTCATCCCGATCTTGCCTGCCCGCCGCGTGGTTTCAGATCCTATAATAAACAGATTCCGAACTAAATTCGGAATGACGTTCTTCTGTATTATTTACAATTCATGAATTAAGCAGGTTAATTTATCGGCGAAAATCCGCTTCATCCGTGTAATCAGCGTGCCATTTATTTATACTTCACCGAGCAGCCGTATGGTTTGGATGACTGAACAGGTATGGGTTTCCCGGTCAGTGCAGCATCCAGAACCATAGATACATAGTTCTTTGCCGTTTTGATATCATCTTTATCTGTCGACCGTGTATCATCGATGGCGCCGGCGTACACAAGCACTCCCTTTGGATCAATGATAAACATATGCGGCGTTGTTTTTGCACCATACATCTTGCCAACCGTACCTTCAGAGTCAATCAGATAGGCCGTGCTGACAAGATTCTCTTTTTTCAATTTGGCATTTAACTCTTCCCCGGTAAAAAATCCCTGTTTTCCGTCAGCTGACGAGCAGATTGATAACCAGATGACCTCTTTTTCTTTGTAGGTTTTCTGTAGTTTCTGCATATTACTGCTATCATAGTGCTTTCTGACAAACGGGCAGTCAAAATTCACCCATTCAAGAACCACCCATTTTCCTTTAAATCCGGATAAAGAATGTGTTTTACCATTACTGTCCACCAGTTCAAAGTCCGGCGCGGTTTCATTCAATTTGGCCTTATCTCCGGCAAAAACACCGGTAACCATAACCACTAAAATCATCATTATTGAAAATATACGCATGAGATACCCTCCAAAAAATAAATATAATCGGTTATTTATCGGTAATTAGGAACCGGGAATTGGGAATTTGTGATGATGTACTTTCCGGTAAGATGTCAGCTCTTAATTACCAATTACAATTTCCAATTTCCAAATTACTTCATTGCATTTAAGTATTCTAATACAATCGTAGACGATATTATTTCCGGTAAAAGCATTTTTTTTGATAAATCCCGTTCGCTATGAATTACATATAAGGGAACACTATTCCGGCCATATCCGGCCAGAGCGCGGGTTATATTCTCATCCCTGTTTGTCCAGTCCGCCTTGAGCATAACAAAATCCAATTGCTTAAATTTTGCCTGCACTTCCTCAGAACTAAAGGCCAGGCGTTCATTAACCTGGCAGCTTAGACACCAGGCCGCGGTAAAATCAATAAAGACAGGCCGGCCTTTTTGCAGCGCAAATTCCAGTTTTTCCTGCGAATATTCTTCCCATTGTATTTCACCAATCTGAGCATGTTGTCGTTTTGTTCCTCCGGTGTGTGAGATATTGTTTAATCCCAAAGACAATGACACCAGAAAAATAATGATAGCAACAATTCGCGCTGTCAGCCGTTTGGATTTTGGCAATCTAAGTTGCGCCCATCGTCCGATAATCCATGCGCCAAAGCCGACACCGAGTAAAACCCCCAGGAATATGACGACAGAATCTATATCGGTCTGGATGCCAAAAACCCAGATGAGCCAGATGACCGTGGCAAATAACAAAAATCCCATAAATTGTTTCAGGGATTCCATCCATTGTCCGGGCTTGGGTACGAATTTTAGTAATCCCGGAACCGAACTTAAAATCAGGTACGGAAACGCCATGCCGAATCCAAGTGCGGCAAATATCAATAGTGAAACTGAATTTGGTTGCGTCAGCGCAAATCCCAACGCCGATCCCATAAATGGCGCCGTACAGGGTGTCGCGACAACTGCAGCGGTGACACCGCTCATAAAAGATCCAAACCATCCACTCTTCCCGGCCAGATTCTGTCCGGCACCCATTACGGATGTTCCGATTTCAAAAACACCAAACAGATTCAGACCGAATAAAAACAAGAAGGCGGATAGGATCATTATAAACTCTGGTGATTGCAACTGAAATCCCCAGCCTAACTCCTCGCCGCCGGCGCGCAGGATAATCAACATCAGTGCCAGAGTCAGAAATGATGCCATAACACCAATTGTATAAAGGAGGCCATGGTTGAACACTTTTTTGCGGTCTTCACCGGCCTGTTGTATAAAACTCAGGATTTTAAGCGAAAGAACCGGTAAGACACAGGGCATGATATTTAAAATAATGCCGCCCAGAAAAGCAAATATCAGTGCAATTCCGATGTCACCAATGGCTGTCTCCGAACCGGGTATATTGTTTGCAATTTTAACATTGATCCACAGTGCTTTTTCTGAGTTACTTCCACGCCATCCTTCCTCTGCTACCAGTATACCGGAGATACTATCCGGATCTGACATCCGCATTTCGTTTAACAGCACTCTAAGTTGATATCCATTATCAGTGATAATTAAATCCTGACCGGACGCATTTTCAATTATCTCCTCCTGCTCGGGGAAAAAAACCAGATTTTCAAAGGATGGCTGATACCAGTCCGCATTTATTAAATCAAAGATTATAATCGAGTCCGCGATAAAGGCGGTAATCTGCCAGTCGGAATCAAGCAGCGGATGCTTTGCGCGGGTATCAGAAAACTTTTGTATCCAGCGGTCATCGGGAAGTACCGGACCAGGATATACGGGCAGCGAAATTGCAAGATCTGCTTCACCGGGAATGCATTTCTCCTTGCAGACCAGCCATTCGACATGCACACCGATGTTAATTTGTGAATGGGTTTTCAGTCCGGAAGGCGGTATTACTTTAGTTATAAATAAAACTTCATTCTCATAACCATAATTGGCTAATCCACTGACCATAATTTTTTCAGGATACGGCCATTGCATCGCTTCTGTTTGAAAACCATCCGGCAAATTCCAGTTAAATTCAGGCTGCAGGCCGGCGTCACCGGGATTTTTCCAGTAAATATGCCAGTGATCTTCAAGTACAAATTTAACTGCGATATAAAACGGTACGCCGGCATCTATCGACGTTACTTCCGAAACAAGTTGGATATTGAGATGATCATGCTTTTCCATTTCTGAAGCAACGGAAAAGCTTATCAGGAAAAGACTTAATAATAATATTTTTAATTTCATATGAAATAAGGTAAAGTATCTTTCTTTATGGATGTAACCTAAATAATTATAAAATTCTTCCCGACGTTTTTTACTTGGAAGTAAGAATTGAATGGCACGCTTATAACGCTTATAACGCAGATTCTATTGATCTATAACACAAACTGTCTAAGATGCTTCAGTCCTAATTCCAGACCGGATTTTATCTTTTCCTCACTGCCCTCCCACACCGGATCCTCATGCTCAATGGAGAGCACAAAATCATAGTCATATTCCTGCAGTGTTGAAACAAACCGGTTCCAATCGATTTCGCCCAGGCCCGGCAGGCGATAACGCCACCAGCCCATATTCCATGGTTCGGAATCCAGTTGCCGGCCATACAAGCCAAACCAATACTGTCCCTCACCCAGAATTTCCGTATCTTTAGCATGGGCATGAAAAATTTTATCTGCATAATCCTGAATCACATCCAGATAGTCTATACCGAGCCAGTACAGATGCGACGGATCAAGATTGAGACCAAAATTATCAAACGGCAGCTCTTCAAACAGTGCATCCCATAATTCAGGTGAAAATGCATAATTTCCCGGCATACCGAATTGTTGCCAACCGACCATGGGACAATTTTCAATCATAATTTTAATATTTTTATCCGCAGCATATTTCAGAATATCCGCAAAAACCTGTCCTGTTTCCCGGATATTTTCGCCTGGTGTTTTATCCGGTCTTCCGCCGACAAATGTTCCGACCAGTTCCACCTCCAGCATTTCAGCCACATCGATTACTTTCTTAAGATGGTCGAGATAAACCTGTCTCTGCTTAATATCCGGGTGCAGATTATTATCATAATAAGCCATAGCCGAAATGGTCATATCATATTTCGCAAACAGGTCTTTTACCTTTGCGGCATCATTTTTTGTAAAAGCAGCTGCATTAATCTGGTTTGCCTGGTAATCACGGTCAGTTTCCAGCGGCCAGGCCGCCAGTTCCAGTGCCTGGAATCCTTTTTTTGCCGACCATTTTACGAGGTTTTCCAGATCAACCCGTTGTAAACATGCGGTTAAGAATCCTATTTTCATGTTGTTCTCCAATAGTTGGTTCATTAGTTTAATAGAAACAAAGTAACAGAGTGACAAAGTAACAAAGAGACAAAGTCCTTATTAATTCTGCATTCTTAAATTTACATTCTACATTTTATTAAAAGCCTGACGCTTGGTTCCTTTGGCCTTGGAGAGTGTCATCCAGCATCGAGTATCGAGAATCGAGCAACTGCATACTGCCTATTGTCCACTGCCTACGGCATACATTGTACAGACACGGCACATGCCGCATCCCGACCGCCTATTGTCACACATCCACCCATTTCTGATCCTTATTGCTTTTCAGGACGGCATCAACCATTCTATTCTCGATCCAGCCGTCTCTAAAGGTCGGGAATTCAGGCTCATCTTTTAGCGGATCTTTTCCGGCACGGATAAATTCATAAAAACGCATAAACATATTTTTAGGTCCGTCAGGATATCCTTCCGGATGTCCGCCGGGATAATGGGCGTAGGACCGTGCTTCCGGATGAAGCAGTGATGGATCTTTTATTACAATTTCATTAGGCTTCTCACGGTATCCGACCCATAATTTATTGGGTTCTTCCTGGTTCCAGGCGATGGCTTTTTTACTCCCGCCGATTTCAAATGTCAGGTGATTCTTTCGGCCGGCACTCACCTGCGATACGGTAAAGATTCCTTTGCTCCCGCTACTAAACTGCACCATGACAATGCCGATATCTTCCGTGTTAACCGGGGTCTCAACAGCATCAAAATCCGATCCCTTTTCTTTGCCTTTAAAAGTCTCAATTTCGCCGGACGGTTTTTTACGTGTTTTATGAACCGTGGTAAGATCGGCGAAAACACGGATAATCTTTTGTCCGGTGATAAACTGGATCAAATCACACCAGTGTGATCCTATATCGGCAATCGCGCGGGAAACACCGCTTATTTCAGTCTCAAGACGCCAGTTATAATCGGTATCATAATACAGCCAGTCCTGCAGATAATTACCCTGGGCCAGGTACAAATCACCAAGTTCATTTTTTTGTATCATTTGCCGGGCATGCTGGATAAGGGGATAAAAACGATAGTTAAAATTAATGGCCGTAACCAGTTTTTTCTTTTTAGCAAGATTGACCAGTTTTTCCGAATCACGGCTATTGAGTGTCAACGGTTTCTCGGATACCACATGGATACCCGTTTCCAGAAATGCCTTATTTATCTCAAAATGTAGATTATTTGGTGTACAATTATGGACGGCTTGCAGTTCGGGCAGGGTCAGCAGATCCCTCCAATCCGCCAGCACATTTACGATGCCGAATGATGCGGCCAGTTCGCTTGCTTTTTTTTCGTCATCCGAGGAAATGGCAACAATTTCCACACCGGGCGTTCTACGCAATGCCTCAATGTGCGCAGCCCCCATAAAACCGGATCCGATCACCGCTGTTTTTATTTTTTTCATGGGAAAAATCTCCTGCGAATTTAATCTGCCGGGAAAAAATAATACGAGAGAATATAAATGATATAACGGAATATATCCACAGGTTATTTTAGCTTGAATAATTCATTCCGCAGCACAGGGCTGCCAACAAAGACAAAAGATATAAGGTATAGGGTAAGTGGAAAAGATAAAAAACCAAAATAGTCACCCTGCCCGCCTGAGCTAATGCCAGGATATCTTGCTTAATAACTCCTCCACAGGGACCCCTGGAAGTGAGGAATGAAAAAATGTATTATGATAGATCTCTGCATTAGATGAATATACCAGTTTGTAGAAACTTTGTTAAAATGACATATTCGAAATGCTAATAACGAAATCCGGAACAATTTCGAAACCAGATATTCTAATTTTGTAATAGTTCAGCCCACTAAAAACACTAAATTCACTAAAAAAGAGAAAAA
>CAYULK010000125.1:0-8937 GCA_964445625.1 uncultured Calditrichota bacterium | reverse complement strand
AATACCATTTCCCGAACCCAGCGGAATAATTCCCAGTATCACATTTGTATTTATCAGACCTGCAGCAACTTCATTTACAGTGCCATCTCCCCCGACTGCAATAATCAGATCGAATTTATCTGCAGCGCCTTTACGCGCTATTTGGCTTGCATCACCCGGTCCGGTAGTAAATGCAAACTCATATTCATGTCCGGAGGTAGAAAATATTTTGTCAATCCGGTGAATTAATTTATCAGCTCGCTTTTTGGGTCCGGATTTTGGGTTCAAAATGAACAGATATTTCATTCTTTATTATTTTTCAATTTTGATAATTGACTAAAAGCGAATGATATAGCACCCAGGAATCCTGCCTTATTACCCAGTTTTGCACCGATAATTTTTACATTTTTCCGTGGCATAGGCATGGCATATTTAAAAGCTATCTGCCGAACAGCCCTGATATAAATATCACCGGCATCAGCCACACCACCACCAATGATAATAGCTTCCGGATTAAAAATATTTATGGCGCTGGCCAGACCGCGCCCCAGATAATATATTGCACCATCGATTGCCCGGCAGGCCGCATCATTTTTCATATGATACAATTCAAAGAGATATGCCACATTAAGTTTATTCAGTTCTGGTTTAAAATTTATTTCTTTTGCATATTTTTTAAATTCACGAATCATCGCCGTGGCAGACGCGTACATTTCCAGGCATCCCCTGCTACCACAATTGCATTTGATACCACTGGCTTCTACAAGGGTATGGCCTAATTCTCCACCGGCATAGAATGAGCCACGATATAATTCGCCATTGACTATAAATCCACCACCTATACCGGTTCCAACTGTCACACAAATCAGATTATTATAACCCTGACCGGCGCCAAACCTGGCTTCTCCAACAGCCATCACATTTGCATCATTGTCAACAAAAACAGGAATATTACATTTTTGTTCAAGTTCCCGTGATATATTGATATTACTCCAGGACTTAAAATTTGGGGTTGATCCCATTAGTTTTCCTGTTTTCAGGTTTACATTGCCCGGGGTTCCCATACCAACAACTTTCACATGCAGATTCTTTTGTGCTGCACAGCTTTGCATTTCTGAAATTGCCTGATAAAGATTTTCGACAATTTCTTTTTTATTTGCATTAGCATCTGATGTCCGGTATGCACTTTTCAATATATGTCCGTTTTCAGTCACAAGGGCATATTTTATCGAGCTGCCGCCAAGATCTACGCCAATACCCACTCTCTCACTCATTTTTGCTGTTTCACCTCCATGAGTATATCGGTGGTTTTGTAAGAAAACAACCACCCGTGCATTCTGTCTCCGCCAGACTTATCGTGGCAAGCAGAGCACATGGAAATATATAAAACTTTTACATTTCTATAAAATAAATTCTTTATTATTGGGATGCAGATTTTTTATAAAGAGAAAAGTTGGACAGATAAAAAAAACGGGATCGAAAAAATCCCGTTGTCAGAGCTAGCGCAATTTAAAATCGAAAGGTATATTCATTTTTACTTTTACAAATTTATCACGTTGCTTAGCCGGCTTAAATTTGCACTGCAAGGCGGCAGAAACTGCAGCTTCATCAAGCATGGGAATTGATTTAAAAATTATTGCTTTTTCCACATTACCCTTTTTATCGATAGTGACCGTAACCACAACTTTGCCTTCAATCTGCGCTTTGCGGGCCAGATCAGGATATAAAGGGACTTCTTTTTTTATAATTTTCGGTTTATCAGAAACTGCGAAGAATTCAAAAATCTCATCGTCATCGGGAGGTGGTGGAGGCGCATCATCATAATCATCAAAGACGATATCAGTTTCCTCGATAGTAACATCATCCAGCATATCATCATCTTCTGATTCAATAGGAATCAAAGGTTTTGGCGGGGCCGGTGGTCTTTGAATTTGCTGAGTCGGTGGAATCTCCATAATTTCAATTTTAATATCCGGACTTTCCGGTAATTTAACCGCAATATCAAACTTCTTAAATGAAAAGAAGACACCAATCAAGATAATTAACGATCCAATGATACTGGCTTCCAGTACCTTTTTATACTTTAATCTCAGATCTGCTTCAGGAACTTTCTTTAAAAATTCGCCCATATTAAAAGACCCCCGGTATTGCTGAATAGTTAACTCTTAAGGCATTTGCTTTTCGCATTTCCTGCTGAACATCATTTACCATGCCCATTGGGGTTTCTTTATCGATTTTCATAGCAATAATAATTTGTGGATCTTCTACCCGCTTCTCATAGAGAATATTACGCAGATTAGTGATTTTCTCTACTTTGTAATCATCACAAACTACCTGGTTATTTTTATCGATCCAAATAGTAACCACGTGGCGCTTCGATCCGGGTATTTTTTTTACCAGTTCTGCGTCAGGCAAACTTACTTTCAATCCAGAATATTGTTTAAATACCGTAGCCACCATAAAAAAGATCAGGAGCATAAAAATAATATCTGGCAGAGAAGCGGTAGGAATGCTTGTCGAGACCTTAATTTTTCGTTCAAATTTCATACTAAGAATTCCTCTCTACCTGCTAATTTTCTTCCGGCTCGGCTATCGAAATTCTGGTGGGATTATCACCCCACGCTTTTTTCAGTTTGTCAAGAACATCGATATAAACATCATATTGTGTGCTTTTATCTGTCTTTACCGAGACAACGAGCAATGGATTGGATTGTAATCTTTCTTTTACGATCCTTGTTATTTCCCGTACTTCAATATTTTCACCATCCAGCAACACACTACCCGCCGCGTTTACCAGCAGGTTGACCAGGTTTTTCTTGGAAATTTCCTGCTCAGTCGCATCAGATGGCGGGAGTACAAGATCCAAGCCTTTTTCGGCATCAATGGTTGTGGTTACGAGAAAAAAGATAAGCAAAAGAAAAACGATATCCGGCAAGGCGGAAGTTGGTATATCTGGACTCTCTCGTCTCTTTTTCTTTTCTAATAACATATTTTATAGCCTATCCTGTTATTATTTTTCCTGTATATCACTCAACGCATCAATTAACTCAACAGAACTTTCTTCCATATCAATGATCAGTTTATCGATCCGGGTAGTAAAGTAGTTATTAAAAACCTGGATAACCATGGCGACAATAAGACCCAGGAGTGTCGTCAGCAATGCCTGTGAGATACCTGAAGCGACGATTGCCGGTGAAATATCATTCTGTACTTTGATGGCATCAAAAGCCTTAACCATACCCCAGACAGTTCCGGTAAATCCGAGCATAGGTGCAAGAACAATAACCGTACTTAAAACGATCATACCTCTTTCCAGAAATGCCATTTCCAGAGAACCGGCGGTTGTAATCGCTTTTTCCACATAAACGAGGCCTTTATCTGAACGGCTCAGTCCCGCATGAAAGATAGAAGCCACCGGACCCGGTGTTTTTTCACATTCTTCCGCAGCAGCTGCAACACCACCCTGTTCGAGGGCAATTCGTATTCTGCTTAAAAATTTACGTGTATTTACAGATGCTCTGGTTAGAGTCCAGAATCTCTCAATAACAAAAGCCAGACCAACAATAAACAGGCCAAGGATTGGCCACATAAATTCTCCACCATCGAGAAACAATTTTACCATGAGTCAAACTCCTCCAAAAATGCAATTGATTATGATTTTATTGAAATGTTAAATGACGTATTTAACTCAAATTTAGGTTTTCATAATAACAATTCCAAGGACAAAAGTCAATTGATTTTTCAAAGCCGGATCATACAGAAAAGTACAGAAGAATCAATTATTTAACGTTCTGTTTTGTGGACGATTCATAACTTGTTTTGCCTGCGGAAACAACGTCCGGGCTTCCTGAAATTGATTATCCTTGTCAAGCAGAATTCGATAGAATTTATCGAGCCCCCAGACACCGCGCGCAATTTCGGCTTTCAGTCTGTATTGAATAAACTCTTTGTTTTCCAGGAACTCTTGGTCAGTCATCTCCACGTCACGATCCGCAGCCAGTTCGCGAAACTCATTAAGTACAAAGTTTGTAATTTCAAAACCATACATAAAATCGGTAAATGATTCCCATTTATCTGAATAATGTTTTGCATATTTTGAACCCAGTTCAAAAAATAATCGTTTATTATATATTTTTTGCAATAGCTTTTGAGATTTAGCCAGAGTCTGATATGGGACTATACTATCCGGCCGGATTCCCCCTCCGCCATATACCTCGCGCCCTGATTTGGTATAATATACCAGATTGGCGGTGGTATCTTCTGCTGCATTTATTCTCCCGGAATCGTTGATACTAAATGCCTCCTGATAGTATTCATCTATCTCTTTACCTTTGTAGGGTCTTTGAATCAGTCTTCCACTTGGCGTATAGTATTTTGATATCGTCAATCTCAGCCGGGAATCATCCGGTAATGAAAATTCATTTTGCACCAGCCCTTTACCAAAACTAGTCTCACCGACTATCAGTCCACGATCATAATCCTGTATGGCGCCAGCTACAATTTCTGACGCAGATGCCGAACCATAGTCGATTAATACAATCAGCGGAAAATCACGTATCTGGTCTGAGCCAAAACTATCTGCATAATAATCATGGTTAAACCTGTCCAGACGTCCACGTGTAAAAACAATTTTTTTATGTCCGTTAATAAACTTTGATGCCACCTGAACCGCCTGATCAAGATACCCGCCACCGTTGCTTCGCAAATCAAATATTAGTCGCTTCATGCCAAGATTTTCCATATTTACCAATGCAGCTTCAATTTCCTCTTCAGTGGTTTTAGCAAATCTGTTCAGAGAAATATAACCGGTACTATCCTCAGTTAAAAAGTATGTGGTGATTGTGAAAATGGGGATTTCATCCCGGACAATCGTGAACTCAAGAGGCTTATCAAATCCTTCACGCAACACTTTTAATACTACAGATGTACCTTTATGGCCTTTCAATTTTTTTTGTACATCAGCATTTGAAATGCCGATAGCCGACTCACCATCAATCTGGATAATTCTATCACCAACCATTAGACCGACACGATCGGAAGGCGAATCGGGGATAGGTGAGATAACGGTAAGATAATCTTCAATTACATCATAATAGATACCGATACCCTGATATTTGCCCTCAAAGTTTTCCTCATTAATAGCCGCATCCGTCGAAGAAATATATACACTATGTGGATCCAATTGTGAGAGAAAAGCTTCCAGTGTTTTTTGGGTAACCTTGTCCCAATCCACATCATCTACGTAATATCTGGATACATATTGCATCACATCTTCAATTTTCTCAAGATTCCTCAGACGTTCATATTGGGCGTCATCAGTAAAAAACTGATTCCTGATGTGGGAACCAAAATAGGTGATAATGATAATCGCCACTAACAGGAAATATATTGTATAGGATTTTTTCACTTTTTATCCTCTCGTTCCCAAGTTGTACCTGGGAGCACTCAAATCTTATTCAGAGAAAGTCTTATTTCAAATTTCCATTTCTTATCTAAATCTATCTTTATATTGGGGAATACTGTTGAATTCTGATATACCCGTTCGAACCCTGCTTCTGACAGAGATATGGTTTCAACCGGAAAACGCCAGATATTGAGTTTATGATCTGTTTCCACTAAAATATCTAAATTCCGCCATTCATCACGTAATCCAATCGATTTTACACCTTTTATTTCCCCGGTACTGTCAAGATATCTGTCATCTAATTCTTTCTCAGTGCAATAATAATACCGGTCAGGAACATGTCCGGCCTGAAGTCCAAAATTAAGTTCAACCCCAAACCAGAGGCTGACAGGTTTTTTACCAAGATTTTCGATATCATATTTAACGTCAATTTTAGCAGACTTGTTGCTAAATAAATAACTCTTTTTTATCCTGACAGGAAAATTTTGTTTGTTTCGTTTAATGTGTCCCGTTCTTTGTAAAATGATCTGTATTTTATCTTTCGACTTTTTCTCACTCAGAATTTCATAGGGTGAATGATAAAAATCACCTTCCTCCGTAAATTCCGCCGCAGCAAAACTGTCCAGGGTAGTATCATCGAAGATAAAATGATCGATAAAAGTTTTACGCTCATAGAAATCAAAATGTAATTTTGACTCGAGATCCGGTTCTTTGGCGAGAATTATATCGTGTATGCTGGCCGTATTACTTTTCGATTCCTGTGAACCCGCTACCACTGCATGCTTCAGTTTATTGTGATATCCCTCTCGCCGTCTGGTCATGGTATCCGATACATTTTTTAATGTGGGTTTATGATCAAGTTCATAAATATGACCACCTTTACCCAGGTTTACATATGCATTATATTCTTTTGTCTCAACAACAATTTCATCATAGCCGTCAACATTAATATCTGTCTTCTCATATTGTGGAAATTTTGTTCCTATTTCCTTATCCAGCTGGATTTCAGATTTTATCAGATTGCTATAAATAGCATCCCGTAAATGACTTAAATACAAACCGCCAAATACACCGTGCCAGTAAGGGCAGTTACATTGCCCGCTCCATAATGCATCGGATGCTTCTGTCAGTTTGGCCCTGGATTTTTCGGGCAGCGACCAAAGTTTTTTACTTATACGTAACATTTTTTTGTGCATATTATTAACTTCGCTGTACTTGGACAGGAAATTTCGCCAGAAGCCGCCGCGGACAAACACATGTACATCTTCATAAAAATCCTGCTCTTTTAAATAATGTTCAAAATCCTCATATGCCTGAAATGTTCCGGGAAATAAGGACCAGTGCATCATTTCAGAGTACGAAGCCGTTGGGAGATAGATTTTGTCCAGCGGTTTATATTTTTCAAAAGCCTCCTTAAAATGTAAGACATTGATCCAATCACTATTATCGGTAACGGCTTTAAAAAATTGCTTAAGCCAGCCCTGCTTATAAACATGATCATATGTATTTGGCCAGACACCAAATTTTTCGCCGTCATCGGCAAACACAATCAGGTTGTCACCGGCATCCGTGGCCATTTCACGTAAATAATCTATAGTTACCTGTGGATCTTCAAATGGGATCGTATAGCGCAATTTTTTACTTATCGGGAACAGAGCCGTTCTATTCCCCAGGTCTTCCGTAATAAAATAACCGGTTAATTGATCCTCGGTTAAACCGGCATGCTTAAAATGTGTGTCATCGGTGATGGTATAAGATACACCTGCTTTACTAAGTGAACTAGGCAAGGTTGGTTCCCATACGCGTTCAGCCAACCACATCCCTATCGGTTCATAGTCGAATAGTTTTTTAACTTCAGCGGACAGTTTCTTAATCTGACCGATGCGGTCATTCTCCGGTATAATGCTGAGTATCGGTTCATAATATCCACCGGTCATTAATTCTATTTGTCCACGCTTTACCATCTTTGAAACCAGGTGAATTAATTCAGGCCGGTTGTCACGCACCCAGTCCAGGAGAATGCCTGAAAAATGCAAGCCGATTTTCATTTCCGGAAATTGGTCGAGTACTTCCAGAAATGGCAGGTATGATTTTTCATAGGCCTCTGCAAAAACAAAATCAAAATTACCAACCGGTTGATGATTATGTATTCCAAACAGTAAATTAACTTTTTTCATCCGAGACCTTTCTTCCCGTACAGTAAAACCCGATCATCTTGTAAAGAAGCCTGGCAATTGTAAAATCCGCATGAATATGATTTTTATTAGGGCTTAATTCAACCACATCTATGGCAACCACATTTTTCCGGGAACATACAATTTTTAATCGTCCTGACTCCAGATTTCTTCACTGGCCCATTCTGTTATTTTCCGCCGATTTCTTATTTTAATGATGACAATTGCGGCTAACACTAAAAGGAGTATTAGTATCCACAGCAGATTATCAAACTGCAGGAAGATCATCCACCAGTATTTATCCTTTATCCATTCGAGTGCATTGAATTCAAAATCTTCATAATCCAGACCTAATTGTATGTTTAGAAACTCATTTACAGATATGCCGCCGGCGACAGCATTGATCAAATTTTTTAGTTCATGCTCTCCATAAACATCTATAAAATATTGTACAGAGAGAAAAGACTGGATGTATGCAATCTGTGCCAAACCTGTTCTGAATCTGATCAAATCATCGATATCAGAAAATGAAAGCAGATTGTTACCCAACACTGCGTTGCCGGCTATTGTACTTTCCGTCCAGTTCAGGGTTTTATTGCTGATATACATAGCAATTCCTTCATTAAGCCATAGCGGAACAGAATTATCTCTCAGCTTCTCTGCCATATATATATGTGCCAGTTCATGCAGTAGTGAAACGGTATACACCTCCGGATCGAAATAATCTGCCGGTTTCAGCATAATAAACCGCTTTTCCGGTATCGCGACTGCGGCACTCCACTCAGGGACAACTAAGCCCCCCAGTTCTCTAAACCGGGCTTCAGAATTTGCCAGGGTAATTATAACAGGCGCATCAATTACATACGAGAAAAAATTTTCTATTCGCTCCTGATTTTCAATTACCGATCCGGCCAGGAAACCGGCAACAATACTATCTCTGTCATGTGTATAAATTTTAATATTCCCCAATTCAATACTAAATGCAGATAATGAGCTGCTTGATACAAAAAATAAAATAACGAGATATATAAAACTTACAAATTTAATTTTTTTCATTGTTCTGAACAAGTATAAATTCTATATCAATGAATCCGCTGCAAATTTATAAACATAGTTCCTTTATGCAAAGAATCCTGATCATGAAATAAATTTAGTTAAATGCAGAGAACAATGTGTGAAAAACATTTAAACAGGCAAATAAAAAAAAAGCCTCCCCGGCAAATGCCGATGAGGCTTATTCTTGAGACTGATAGAATTACAGCTGATTTTGGACATTTTGAACAACGCGATTTATGATGGCTTTGAGTATATTAAAAACGCCATCTCCGCGGACCGCAACACCCTCAAAATGTGGTACGCTAAAAAAGTTCAGTTTTTTCT
>CAYULK010000124.1:0-9001 GCA_964445625.1 uncultured Calditrichota bacterium | reverse complement strand
ATGTTTCTTTTTCAGACAATAATATTGTCAATCAGTCTGGTATTTCCTATCCTGGCAGCAATAGCAATTAATGTATCTTTAGCTATTCTCTCCACCGGTTCTAATGAGTTAAAATCTACAATTTCAAGATAGTCGGGATTCACCAGGGGTGCAGAATGGATTATTATCATCATTTCAGATTTAATGGTTTTAGGATTTTTCTCACCGGAAGCGATCATTTTTTCGGCAATATTCAGCGCCTGGTTAAGAACAAGCGCATCTTGTCGTTCATTTTTATTCAGATATTGATTTCGTGAACTCATAGCCAGACCATCCGGTTCACGGATGATGGGCGCCATTATTAATTCTAAGTCAAAATTCAGATCAATCACCATCCGTCTTAAAATCAGCACCTGTTGCGCGTCTTTTTGTCCGAAAACAGCAAAATGTGGCTTAACAATATTGAATAATTTGGCGACGATAGTAGTCACTCCGCGAAAATGAGCCGGGCGGGTTACACCGCATAACCGGTTTGAAAGATTTTCTGTTATGATAAACGTCTTAAAGTCACGAGGATACATCACATCTTTTTCAGGATAAAAAAGTATATCTACGCGTTCCTGTTCACAAAGCCGTTCATCCTGCTCAATGTCACGCGGATATCGATCAAAATCCTCACCCGGTTCAAATTGTGCCGGATTAACAAATATGCTCACGATCAGAACATCAGCTTTTTCACGTGCTAAGCGCATTAAGCTTGAGTGACCGGCATGAAGAAAGCCCATAGTTGGAACGAAGGACAGAGTCCGGCCTTTAAACCGGAGTTCATTCGCTACCTTCTGCATCTCACAAATAGAGTTAATAACTTTCATTTTCGGAAGGAAAATCTGATGATTTGATATCATTTACATAGTCAAGAAATGCTTTGCGCATAGTCTCGCCTATTTCAGCATAGCGTCTGACAAATTTGGGTTGAAATTTATCAAATATGCCTAACATATCATGTGCGACCAATACTTGTCCGTCACAACGGTTGCCCGCACCTATCCCAATTGTAGGAATTGAAATGGTCTCTGTAATTTCCATTGCCACACTACCGGGAATTTTTTCGAGAACGATCGAAAAAACACCCGCACTTTCCAACGCTTTGGCGTCAGATACTAATATTTCTGCTGTTTCCCGGTCGCTGCCAATCAGATGATAACTCCCGAATGCATTGATCGATTGTGGCGTCAGCCCAATATGGCCCATCACCGGGATTCCCGCAGCCACAATTTGCTTAATGGTCGGAACATATTGATGACCACCCTCCAGTTTGACTGCTTCGGCACCTGCTTCTTTCAGGAATCGACCAGCATTATTAATGGCATCACTCGTACCGGTTTGATATGATAGAAAAGGCATGTCGGCAACCAGCAAAGCACGTTTGACGCCCTTTTTTACAGACGATACATGGTATAACATCATTTCCATTGTCACTGGAAGTGTACTTTCAAATCCGGCAAGAACCATTCCGGCCGAGTCTCCAACCAGGATGATATCCATTCCGGCAGCATCTTCCATCTCTGCCATTAAAAAATCATACGCGGTGAGTACGGCAATCTTTTTTCCCGTTTTTTTCATTTCTTTAATAACCGGGACTGTTATTTTAGCAATAGATTTACTTTTTGACAATTATTCCTCCACCGATTACAATGTCACCATCAAAAAATACGGCTGACTGGCCCGGTGTTACCGATTTTTGTGGCGCATCAAACCTGACATGAATTTTACCAGATTCTCCAGGAGTCAGTAAACCATCGTGTCCACTATCATTGTACCTGATTTTTATCCGGGCTTTAATTGGTTTACGTAGTTCTTTGATGCTGATCAGGTTTACATCTTTGACTATAAATTCTTTACTCAACAATGAAGAAGCATCGCCAATTGTAATCTGATTCTGTCCCGCATCAATGTTTACCACGTACATAGGCTTATCGAATCCACCGCCGAGCCCTTTTCTCTGTCCTATCGTATAAAAGGCATATCCGTCATGACTTCCTACAACTTTACCAAAGGTATCAATCATTTCTCCTGACTTAATATCAGCCGTATGATCCTGAAGCAGTCGATGATAGTTATTATCCGGGATAAAACAAATTTCCTGGCTTTCAGCCCTTTGGGCAGTAGATAATCCAAATTTTTCAGCTAATGCCCGGACCTGTGGTTTTGTTAATTGTCCTAAAGGGAAAATGGTTTTTTTCAGACTTGGCTGGCGAATGCCCCAGAGAGCATACGACTGATCTTTATTTTTATCTACCGCTCTGTGTAATTCGGAACGTCCTGTTTTTTCATTAAACCGGGATATGGCATAGTGGCCGGTGGCGATAAAATCTGCTCCCAGATCAGAGGCTTTGTCGACGAGCGTTTTCCATTTAATTTTTGTGTTACATTGCACACAAGGATTTGGTGTTTTACCAGCAAGGTATTCATCGATAAAGTCCTCAACGACAGCCGTGTGAAACTCACGACTGAAGTTCAGAATATAATGCGGAAATCCGCGGTCAACACAAATCTCACGTGCATCATTAAAAGATTCGACAGAACAGCATCCACTTTCATGATTTAAATTCCCACCTACTTTCTCGAAATCCCATAGCTTCATTGTTACGCCAATAACTTTATAACCCTGTTCATGGAGTAGTACGGCTGCCACGGAACTATCCACGCCACCGCTCATGGCGACAACTACCGTATTTTTGTTCGAATTCTTGATACTCATTTACCGGGGACTCAGATCATGATGTAATAGAAAAATTATTGCAGATTTTTTGTAACGATAGTTTCCGTACCGGAATCATAGAATTTAAACTCCAGACTATCCATCAGTGCACGTATCAGAAAGATACCCCGCCCACTTTCATTCATTATATTTTCCGGGGCGAGCGGATCCTTGAGTTTGTCCGGATTAAAACCATTCCCCTCATCCTTAATTTTTAGTTCAAGGCGATCCTGATTTACAGAAAAAGAAACTATGACCTTTTTTTCAGGATTATTCTTATTACCATGGTGAATTGCATTATTTACCAGTTCTGTCGTTACAATGCCAAGATCATCGCCATCGCTCTCATCCATATGAACATATTTGGCTACTTCTTCGCTTAAACGTTCCACCTTGCTCAAACATCTGGTATCGCTCTCAATTTCCAGGATAAATGTTTTCGCTTTAATTTGGACCATGTTTCCGGCACTGCCTCATATAGTCAATAAATTTAATTTATTGAAAGTTAAAAGTTATGTCAAAAAAAATTTTACGAAGAGTGATCCGCGGCACATTAAACGAGTTTTTTTTACTCAATATATTTGGTATATTTTATCAACGAGTCTACTCTAAAAAGGTCGTTAGACATTCCGCCCGCCTGAGACGGGTCGGAATTTTTAACTCCAATAAAATCAATAGATTCTGACCCGTCTCAGGCGGGCAGGATGACCATTTCGGTTTTTTACCTTTTTAGAGTGGTCTCATCAATGATAAGTGCCTTATTCGTACCCGGTCCAGCGGGTTTGTTTTTTTTGGCAGCAATAGCATAAATGACAAAAAACAAAAGACAAATAAATTCCAATAAACTTAAGACCGATTAAATGATCATGACAGCTCCTTCAGAGAAGTATCAAAATCTAACCAAATATTTTAAATATCATTTTCCGTGGCAGTTCATAATGGTAGTCATATTTTCCTTATCCGGGATGAGTAGTGATGATTTGCCCGATTTTACATTTCGCATCTGGGATAAATTTCTGCATTTTTCGGCATATGGTATTCTGGGAATTTTGATGTACCGCAGTTTTATAAATTCAAAATGGATTTATGTGCGCAATTTTGCAGTTTATCTTAGCATTTTCCTGGCCATAATTTATGGCGCCACGGACGAGATTCATCAAAAATATGTTCCGGGACGATTTTCCTCCTATGCGGACTGGATGGCAGATGCAATTGGTGCTATCGTTTTTATTATGATATATCACATGATCAGATCCTTAAATAAGAAAAATTAAAATACCGGAAACCTGGATAAAACCGGTCTGTGATCTGATATATGTGTTGTGTAAAGATCAAATTCTTTTTCTAAATATAGAATTTGTGTTGTCCCTCCCGCATATTCTGCGTCACTTGCCCGTGTCATCAGTAAATGATCTATCAGGCTTTTATCGATACCAATGTACGATGCCTCACCTGAAAGCGGAGCTGTCAAAAACCTATAGTTAGCAGTATCTTCCAGAAATACACTAAATACATTTTCTGCTGGAGAATCATCTATCTTGTCATTGTAATCTCCAATCAACAGACAATCCATATCATTTGAATTCAATACCTGGGAATTAATATAATTTTCCAGTTTTTCACAAGCGTCCCGTCGTCGATCAGTACTTTCCTCATCACCAAATGCTTTTAAGTGATTTACTATCAAAGTAAAATCAAATACCACCTGATCATCGTTCCTGACCTCAACATAGGTGACCAGTGGAGGTCGTGGAAATGCGTACCAGTCATCGGTAAAAATCTGAAAAGGAGTGGATATGGAAATCATGTTCCTTTTATAGAGGATCGCTAATTTAAGATAATCAGATGGGTAATCTGAGATATATCCTGCATATTCAGGTAAAGAATCTAACAGTGACTGGAAATATCCTTTGTCATTCATTTCCTGCATTCCGATCAGATCAAGATCCATATCACGAATTAATTGGGCGAGGTAAGATACGGTGACTCTGCCTTGCAGGGGGAACCGCTCCACATTCCAGGTTGCAATATCAAAAGTTTCATCTGATCCATATTGTCTGACTATTCTTTTTGAGTCGTCTTTTGACACCGGATCAAGACTACGTCTCGAGCAGCCTGGTGCAATAAGTATAAGAAAAATTAAAAATAAATAATTGCGCAAAAATATCTCCGTTTATAAATATATATAACTTCTACAAATAATATGCCAAACGGATCCCCGGCACATTAAAATCACAAATAACATATTCCTCCCAGGAGTCCTTCGGACAATTTCCAATTACCAAAATGATATTCATTCACCAAATTACACAAAGATAAAATCACAAATAACAAATTCCAAATACCAAAATGATTTGCAATTTACTATTTTGAAGTCATAAAAGGATTGTCCCCATGAAAAACAATCCTGAAATACAGCAAAGAAAAAATTTCATTATTTATAATTTTTAGAAAATATGTTATATTACGTGTAAATATATTAATATAATGCGAGGATTATATGTATCGTGCCAAGATTGCGGGCGTAGGACACTACGTTCCTGAAAAGGTTGTTACAAATTTTGATCTTGAAAAGATAATGGATACCAGTGACGAGTGGATTCGGGAGAGAAGTGGAGTTGTTGAAAGACGTTATGTAACTGATGGCGAGACAAATGCGGGACTTGCTGAAAAAGCAAGTTTAAGGGCAGTAGAAGCCGCGGGAAAAAAGCCGGAGGACATTGATTTTATTATATTCGCCACACTTAGTTCCGATTATTATTTTCCGGGAAGCGGTTGTCTGTTACAGGAACAGCTTGGCCTGCCGGGTATCCCGGCGCTGGATATCAGAAATCAGTGCAGTGGTTTTATTTATGGTCTTTCGATTGCTGATCAATTCATTAAAACCGGTATGTATAATAATATTCTGCTGGTTGGATCAGAGATTCAGTCCCGGGGGATGGATATGACAACCCGGGGGCGGGATGTGTCTGTCTTATTTGGTGATGGGGCCGGTGCGGTCGTCATAGACCGCTCGACGAATGAGAGAGGTATTCTAACAACCCATATGCACGCTGATGGCAGATATATAAAGGAATTATGGTGTGAAGATCCGGGTAGTGTGAAATCTCCCAGACTTACGCCTGAGATGTTTGACTCGACGAGTCTATATCCACACATGAACGGGCGATCTGTATTTAAACATGCGGTGACGAAATTCCCGGTGGTGATTAGAGAAGCGCTTGAAGCAGCCGGTGTCAGCAAAGACGATGTAGATCTCGTTATTCCACATCAGGCGAATCAGCGTATTACCGAAGCGGTGCGAATGCGACTCGAATTGCCGGAAGAGAAAGTATATAGCAATATTCACAAATATGGGAATACAACCGCGGCATCTATACCAATTGCTTTAAGTGAAGCCATTTCTGAAGGAATAATCGGGGAAAATTCTATGGTTTGTCTTGCTGCTTTTGGCAGCGGTTTTACCTGGGCTTCCGCATTATTACGTTTATGATGCCTGGGGACAATGGAATTTAATTCATGTTTCAATAGTTAAAGTATCATTATGCCTGCTAAAACAGATCCGTTAAACATTATTCAAAATACTTCCCTGCGTCGTCCGGAATGGCTGAAGGTCAGGTTTGGTTCCGGAGAAACCTTTAAACATGTCCGCAGGCAGGTTGATCATAATGGCCTGCATACTGTCTGTGAAAGTGCCAGATGTCCAAATCTTGGGGAATGCTGGTCGCGCGGTACAGCCACATTTATGGTTTTGGGAAATACCTGTACCAGAAGCTGCAAATTCTGCAATATAAATGTCGGAAAACCCACCGAATATGACGTTGACGAACCACAGAGGGTTGCAGAAGCTGCCCGTAATATGAATCTGCGGCATGCGGTAGTGACCATGGTAGCCCGAGATGATCTTGAAGATGGTGGCGCTTTTATTGTCGCCGAAACCATCAGAAAGATCAAAGAGTTGATACCGCACTGTACGGTGGAGGCGCTCATATCTGATTTAAAGGGCTCAAAAACTGATCTGGAGACAGTTCTTGAAGCCACACCCGATATACTGAATCATAACCTAGAGACAGTCAGACGCCTGCAAAAACCATTGCGCGTACAGGCAAATTATGATCGTTCCATGCAAATTCTGAAATGGGCTGCAGAGAATGAACATACAATTAAGTCAGGTATTATGGTGGGAGTTGGTGAGAAATTTGATGAAATTGTTGAGGTGCTGCAGGACCTGGTAGAAATCAATTGCCGAATTCTGACGATCGGACAATATCTCCCCCCGACAAAAGAACATTATCCGCCGGATCGCTATTATACACCAGATGAATTTGAAGATTTAAAAGAACTTGGCTATGAGTTAGGATTTACGCATGTCGAATCAGGACCGTTGGTCAGATCTTCATACCATGCAGAGGAAGCAATTAAATTACCCGTGGGGACGCGGTTGAGGTAATTGACAATTTGCATGGTTTTTCGGTGGCAGCACAGAATCCTAAATTTTTTGCACACGGTTTATATTTTGAGTATTTTATATAAGAATATTTTGTACTTCAATATAATCTTTCCCATACAGAAGGATATTGATTATGGCAGAAACTGAAACTTCACCTACAGAAGTAAGCCAGTTAAAATACGAAAATATACGTCTCAAAGTCGCGGTTGAAGAATTGTCAATATTAAATGATATCGCAACCGCGATTAGTTCCACGCTTGATGTGCAGGAAGTTATTGACCTGATCGTTAAAAAATGTCTAAAACATCTCAGGGTGGAACAGGGCGCGGTAATGCTGATAAACGAGGAAGATAAAAATAATCCGATCGTAACTATAGAGCGAATATTTGATCAATCAAGTGAGGATCATCTACCAATCAGGTTAAATACGCAATTAACCGGCTGGATGATGAAAAATCAGAAACCGCTGCTTTCAAATTCACTGGCAAATGACGAGCGATTTACATTAAATGAGAAGGATATTGCCAGTATAGAATCTCTGCTTGCTGTCCCGCTATATTTAAAAGGTAAAATGATTGGTCTGTTGACGGTATTCAATAAACGGGGGGAAGAGGGGTTTTCTGAAGATGATAAGCGGTTATTGACAATTATAGCTGCACAATCTGCACAGGTAATTAACTCCGCACGGCTTTACAAAGAAGAACTGGAATATTTAAAAGTCCAGGAAGATATGAATATGGCTGCTCAGATACAGCAGAATTTACTCCCCAAAAAAATTCCGGAAATCCAGGGATACGAAGCCGGGGGAGTAAGCATACCCGCAAAAAATGTCGGCGGTGATTATTATGACTTTATTCCGACCCAGAGCGGAAATGTTGCTTTTTGTCTGGGCGATGTTTCAGGAAAGGGAACAGCAGCAGCTCTGCTGATGGCAAATCTTCAGGCCACTTTGCGTGGTCAGACTTTGTCCTGTACATGTGCCCGCGACTGTCTTGACAGGGCGAATAATCTGCTTTACCAAAGTACTGATTCTGAAAAGTATGCCACACTTTTTTATGGTATACTGGATCCGGCACAACACAGTCTTGCTTTTACAAATGCTGGCCATAATTATCCTTTTCTTATTTCCTCGGATGGCAAGGTCGAACGATTAAAAACAATTGGTATCCCGCTTGGATTTTTAGAAGATTTTGAATTTTCTGAGCATACGGTCCCGTTTAAAGTTGGCGATGTGCTTGTTCTGTTTTCTGATGGTATCAGCGAGGCGATGAACAAACATGAAGAAGAATTTGAGGAAGAAAGAATACTGCAAGTCATCAAGAGTAATATGGATGAATCACCACACCAGATGATTGAAAACCTGATTTCTTCTGTAAGAGAACATGCCGATGGTGAAGAACAATCCGATGATATGACCTTACTGGTCATCAAACGGATATAAAAGATACTTTGGTCCTTTTTGCATTTTGTTGTGTAATTAAGGAGAAAAATTATGTATATGCGATTAGTACAGGCACGTTATATGCCTGCTTCAGTATCAATTATTCGTAAAATATATGACGAAAAAATAATTCCTGAATTGAAGAAAATGAAAGGATGTCTCTTTGCCTGCCTGATCAGAAGCGAGACACAGCCGGATGAAGGTATCAGTTTTACACTTTGGGATTCCCAGGAAAATGCAGAGTCCTATGTTAAAAGCGGTGCGTTTCAATCTTTGTTTGCAGAATTAAAACCGTATATGTCAGATTCCTCGGAATGGAAAGTGGAGCTGACGAAAGATCTTAAAGTTGAATATAAACCCGTTCCTGAAG
>CAYULK010000123.1:0-9055 GCA_964445625.1 uncultured Calditrichota bacterium | reverse complement strand
GCTGGGCGGTTTGTCAGGAATCATATCTGACAAATCAATGATCCAGTTCAGAATGCTCAACCGGTCGAAAGGACCTGCGATGTGGAGCCCGCGCACCCAAAACGACCGTATGCGCTTTGCTTCAGAGTGGCGGCTTGCCCTGGAGCAAACCCCAAACCTGGATATGTGGCAGGAAATGGTATCGGAAATACTCGTTGCAGATAGTAAAGTATGCGGAGTAAAAACAGGTATGGGCATTAAAATAAGATCAAAAACGGTGATTTTGACCAATGGTACCTTTCTGAATGGCCTTATTCACATTGGAGAAAAACAATTCGGTGGGGGACGAACCGGCGAAAAAGCAGCCACAGGACTAACCGAACAACTTTTACAACTGGGTTTTGAAGCCGGACGAATGAAAACTGGTACACCGCCCCGGATTGACGGTCGTTCGCTCAATTATGACCTGATGGAAGAACAAAAGGGTGATGAAATTCCCGGGAAATTTTCTTTTACCGATACAACGCCGCTAAAGTATCAGAAAAGTTGCTACATCACTTATACTAACCCGGTGGTTCATGAAATTCTGGAAACAGGCTTTGAGAGATCTCCCCTGTTTACCGGCCGTATTCAAGGCACAGGACCCCGGTACTGTCCTTCCATTGAAGATAAAATCAACCGGTTTGCAGAGCGTACGCGACACCAGATATTTGTAGAACCCGAAGGATGGGATACAATAGAAATTTATGTAAATGGATTTTCTACATCCCTGCCTGAAAATGTTCAATTTAAGGCGCTGCGTCATATTCCCGGATTTGAAACAGCGAAGATGTACAGGCCCGGCTACGCCATTGAATACGATTATTTCCCGCCTACTCAACTGACGCAATCTCTCGAAACCAAGTTGATCGATGGTTTGTATTTTGCAGGCCAGATTAACGGAACCACCGGATATGAAGAAGCTGCAGGGCAGGGATTGATGGCAGGCATAAACGCACATTTGAAAATCGCAGGTAAAAATCCCTTCGTACTCAAACGATCAGAAGCGTATATCGGCGTGTTGATTGATGACCTGATAAATAAAGGAACCGAGGAGCCATACCGTATGTTTACTTCACGTGCAGAATTTCGTATTCTGCTCCGGCAAGACAATGCCGACCTGCGACTGACAGAAAAAGGCCACAGCCTTGGCCTGATTTCGGATAAAAGGCTGGATACTGTGCTTGATAAGATAAATGAAATCAGCAAGCTGAAAGCAGACCTGCAACGGATAAAAGTGGCGCCCGAAGAAGTAAATGAAACCCTCATTGGCTTTCAGACCGCCACCATACGGGAAAAAGCGCCAGTGTTTAATTTGTTGAAACGACCTGAATTTAGTATCCACCAGCTCAAACACCTTGATAGTTCGCTTTCAAAATACCTGAATGCATATAGCAATGAAACACTCGACCAGGTAGAAATTCAGATCAAATACGATGTTTATATCAAAAAAGAGCAGCATCTTGCCGGCAAAATCGATGCATTGGAAAACCAGCGTATGAATCCAAATTTTGATTATGACAATATTAAAGCACTGTCTGCAGAAGGCCGTGAAAAACTTAAAAAGATCAAGCCGGCAACACTGGGCCAGGCAACGCGTATCAGCGGGGTATCGCCCGCAGATATATCTATTTTAATGATTTATTTGGGTAAATAGATGATGTATGAACGACTAGACAATTGCCCGCTTTGTAACCGTGGGCATTTTCGTAATTACCTGATAGCAAAAGATCACATGCTTACCGGAGAAAGTTTCGCTATTGTGGAATGCGAAAATTGTAAACTCAAATTTACTAATCCAAGACCTTCCCTGGCTGACATTCATAAGTATTATCAGTCCGAAGATTATATATCACACTCCAATAAAAGCAACTCTCCAATAAATTTAATTTATAAAATCGCCCGACATTTTACCCTGAAATCAAAACTACGGCTAATCGAACGCTATAGAAGAAAAAAAACAGTGCTTGATGTGGGTTGCGGTAGCGGACATTTCCTGAATTTATGTGCCAAAAACGGATGGGAATGCACCGGTATTGAGCCGGATGAAAACACAAGAAAGACGGTGATGCAAAAAAAAGGCTGGGATGTTTACCCCGGTCTGAAAGACCTTCCCGAAAATCAGGAATTTGATGTGATAACCTTATGGCACGTACTCGAACATATTCATACATTGGATGAAACCCTTCTGACCGTGTATGCGCGGTTACGAAAAAAAGGGATCTTGATTGTCGCACTACCAAACTGTGCGTCCTGGGATGCCATCCATTACAACGAAAATTGGGCCGGCTATGATGTGCCAAGACACTTATATCATTTCACGCCAGAAACGTTTAAAAAATTAATGGCTAGGTATAACTTTAAGATTAAAGATTTTTTATCTCAAAAGTTAGATGCTTATTACGTTAGTTTATTAAGCGAAAAATATCTAAATAAACGAATTAATTATTTTAATGGTATAAAAAATGGAATAATTTCAAATAAATTTGCATCTAAAAGTAAACTATATTCAAGCTTAATATACGTAATTTCCAGATGAGATTATTACAGCTGATCCTGAGTATCTTCTTCATTGTATTTATTAATTCCTGTGCAAGCCAGATGCCTCCTACGGGTGGACCAGCAGATGAAGACCCTCCCGTACTGGAAAATTCTATTCCATCAAACTTTGCTCTTAATTTTAACGAAAGTTCTATCGAGCTTATTTTTAATGAGACAGTAGTTGTTTTTAATCTTAAAAATGAACTGATCATCACTCCTACCTTTTCAGGAAAGTACAATTCTAAAGTGCGTAAGAATCGTGTCATCCTGACGTTCGAAGAACCCTTTCCTGACAGCACAACATTCACACTCAACTTTCGAGAAGGTATCAAAGACATCACCGAAGGGAACCCGGCTGAAAACCTGCGTCTGGCATTCAGTACCTGGGGATTTATCGATTCCCTGTCGATTGAAGGTACCATATCTGACCTTTTTACAGTTGAACCAGCCGAAAATTATACGGTAGGTATATTTGATGTATCAGATACGATTACACCATTAAACGGGCCTCCCCTTTATTTTACCCGAACAAATAATGAAGGTAAATACATTATTGAAAATATCAGGCAGGGTAAATACCAGATATATGCCTTCAATGACGACAATAACAATTTGTTGATAGATTCCAGATCTGAAGAATTCGGATTTATTCCCTATACACTGGCGCTTGATTCTTCACTGACCGACGTAAATATTAAAACGCAACATTCGGATTTTAATGAACTGGAAATAATTGCAGCAAGACAAAATGGTCCATATTATGAAATTAAAACCTCCAAATATGTTATTGATCATTCACTCGGATTATTAGATATGTCTGACACGCTTATTTATATACTTACTGAAAATAACCGCACCTTTAAAATATATAATACATTCCACATTGCCGACAGCGTTGCCCTGTTACTGGAAATAACCGACTCATTGCTTACCACAGTTTCTGACACCGTATTTATACGTTTTGAAGAAACAAGCCGTCCTAAAGAGGATTTTATTTTGAAATTTTCAGAAAATCCAAACATAAATAAAGAAACAAGCATGTTTCACACCCGTCTGGCCTTTTCAAAACCTGTACATATATTAAATCCGGATAGTATAAATATTGCCTGGGACAGCGTACATATAACTACCTTTCCAATTGAAAATTTCACATATAACTTGTTTAAAACGGAAATTACGATTAAAAAAGACCTTTCCGGCGATCCTAATTATATACCCGATAGCATAATCGCCCCCCCACAATTCATGCTCGATACTGCTGCTTTTATAAGTATTGAAGAAGATTCAAGCTTGCAATTTAACCCTGAAATAAAATTTATTGAACTCAAGAATTTTGGGATTATTAAAGGTGAGATTGAAGTTTCTTATACGCATTATATAATTCAGCTTATTGATGAGAACAATAATGTAATTCGTTCTTCAAGGGATATAAATGAATATTATTTTGATTATCTGCCCCCCGGAAAATACAAATTGCGAATACTGGTGGACGAAAACAATGACAGTTATTGGTTTCCGGGAAGTATAATTGAAAACGTTGAAAATGAACCTGTTATATATTATATGTCTGAGTCAGGCGATACAGAGCTTACTTTGCGTGCAAATTGGGAACTTGTGGATATCTCCATTAAAACAGATACGCTAAATGTGAATTAGTGTATAAAAACAATTGTCAAACGTATAAAAAGTACCTAATGATCAATGCACATATTGTATATGTAGATAAACTATATTTATTAACAGTGTTATCCTTATGTATAAATGTTCCAAAAAGTTATACACAGAAAAACAGAGGGTATGGACAACTTTATAAACATTTGATTATCAGCTTTATATTATTATAACAAGGTGTTTATTAGTTTTAAACTATTAATCTTTAATCCACATTTATTAATGTCAAGAATTAATTAAATTTTTTATCCACCAAATTCACAAGCTAATAATAATAATAATAATTTTATATAAATATTTTATTATTACGTTTATAGGTTAAAATGTGGAAAACCCATAACATATTAAACTTTGTGCTAATTCTGATAGTACTGATCGCTTCCATTTCAACGGTACAGGCACAGCGCGAATTGGAGATCAGGCTTGCTGATGAATATTATCAGAACGGTGAACTGGAAAAAGCACAATCGGTATATGAAAGTATTGCAAAAAACTTCAGGTATATTCCTCAGATTCATCACAATTATTTTTCTCTTTTACTATACCTGAATGATTTTAACGCAGCCCGTAAATACCTAAATAATGTAATTAAAAAATATCCGTCAAATCTTTATTATATTCTTGATCGAGGTCTGATTTACCGTGAAGAAGGGAAGGAAGAGGCAATGCACACATATTTTTATAAACTGATTCGGGATGAAATCAGTAATGATAATTATAAAACAAGAGTTGCTTCACAATATTTTATAAACCGTCAGTTGGTTGATTATGCTATTCTGGTTTACCGGCAGGCGCGAACGTACCAGGGCGATTCAAATGCCTACTCATTTGAACTTGCTAATATTTACCGGTTTCAGAACAATAAGGATCTGATGGTGGATGAATACCTGAAGTACCTCGCAGTTACACCGTCAAATCTTAATTTTGTTCGTAACACAATGCAGCTGGTACTTACCGAACCGGAAGACCTGGATAATCTTGAAGTATTATTGTACAGCAAAATTCAGGATGACCCTGGAAATGCCATTTTCAATGAGCTGCTTATATGGGTGAATCTTCAGCAGAAGAACTTTAACGGGGCTTTTATTCAGGCACGCGCGCTGGACAGGCGCAAAGGAACAGCCGGCGACAGGGCAATGAATATCGGAAAAATTGCACTCGATAACAAAGACTATAAAGCCGCGGCCAAGATATTCGACTACATCATAAACCAGTATCCATCGTCAGGCAATTCGGTTTTGGCCCGTCATTACAGAATAAAGGCGGAAGAAGAGATTGTGAAAAGCACTTATCCGGTAGATCAGGTAAAAATCAGAGAACTTACGAACAAGTATCAAAATTTTATTGATGAAACCGGCTACGAACGTACTACGCTGGAAGCATACCGGAACAAAGCACTGCTGCATGCATTTTATCTGGATGAGAAAGACAGCGCCATATATATTTTAAAGAAAATTATTTCACATCCGAGGGCATCTCTAAACCTGAAAGCAAGATCAAAGCTTGATCTGGGAGATATATATATTTTAACCAATGAACCCTGGGAGTCGGCGCTATTATATGCGCAGGTAGAAAAATCAATGAAAGAAACGCCCATCGGGTATGAAGCCAAATTACGAAATGCCAAACTGTCGTATTACAAAGGCGAATTCAAACTGGCACAAGAGCATCTGGATATTTTAAAAGAAGCCACCACCCGCGAGATTTCCAACGATGCTATGCGGTTGAGCTTGCTGATCCGGGATAACACCGGTCTTGATTCTACCGAAACCGCCATGAAGCGCTATGCTGCCATTGATTTAATGCTATTTCAAAACAAAACTGAAGAAGCAAAAGGAGAAATTGATTTGATGCTGGAAGAATACAATACCCATGCCCTTGTGGATGAACTGTTGTGGCTGAAAGCTGATATTTTACGTAAAGAAGGTAAATTCGAAGAAGCCCTCGAACACCTCACACGAATCAACGAAGAATTTTATTATGATATTATGGGTGATGATGCTTACTACCGCATGGGACTGATTTATGAGGAAAATCTGAAGGATGAATTCCATGCCATGGAGATATATCAGGATTTTCTGATTCGTTATCCGGGAAGTATTTTTTCAGCCGATGTAAGAAAAAGGTTTCGAACACTGAGAGGAGATTTTGATGAACAGGGTGTAGAACCAATTAACTAATCGGAAAATTTCGTTAAATTTCAGGAATCATAACCTGAGCCTTGGACTGCTTTCTGCGGGAATCACAAAAGGAGATAAAGTAGGTATTATTTCAGCAAACCGACCGGAGTGGAATTTTATGGAAATATAATTAATCGAAATGCACCGGGGCCGGGATCTGAAGAAATAGATTCACTGATCCTGAGTATGCTTGAGAAATAATCTCGAGATATAATATAATTGGTTATGTTATAGTAGTTTACCTAACTTTTCTCTAACCTTATCTGCCGTAGGATTTATCGCGAGAATTTTTCCGTTCTTGTCAACCAAGAACATTGCACCGCCACTATTTGGCACCCCGTATTTTTCCCAGATAGCATTTTGATCATCGAGTTCAATGAGATTCAACCAGGGATAATTCTCAATTGCCAGCCGCTTTTCCAGTTTTTCGGTGTTTTCAAATTCTCTTGCCACACCAATAATCGTGAAACCTTTATCACATCTGAGAGCTTTATAATATCTCCATATAGATTCGGGGCGGTGAAATCAATGTAATTTTCTCCAACATTAATGGGTATTGATATTCCACTAAAACGAATATCGCCGGTTGCTTTTAGAAGTACGATGCCGTTACTATCCCTACCAATTACTGTACCCGTCAGGTGACAAGCAATCTCCTTCTTTTCACACGAAACAAGCAATAAAGATCATAAGAAATACACAATGCTGAATTGAATTTTCATTTTCATAAATTTCAAAAATTACTGACCACCTTCTACTATGGAAACAATATCCTCATAAATTTCCGATAATTCAAAACTTAATTGAACCAATGGTAAAAAATCGTATTTTTGATGTATGAGTTCAAAAAATATTGATATAGATGAAGTTTGTAATTATTGGATAAAAATGTCTGATAGGGATTTTCAGACAATGAAACATTTATATAATACGAAAGATTATCATTGGGCATTATTTATCGGACATATTGTAATTGAAAGACTATTAAAGGCTGCAGTAGTAAAAAAGACTGCTTCCCATGCTCCATTTACACATGATTTAAGACGACTTGCAAAATTGTCACAAATTGATTTTAGAAGTGATCACTTAGGTTGGCTTGATATAATTACTACTTTTAATATTAACACAAGGTATGATAGCTATAAACAAGCATTTTATAAAAAGTGCACACCAGAATTTTCATCCGAATGGATATCAAAAATTGGCGAACTTAGAAAATGGATACATACGAAGCTATAAAAATTGCAAACAGATACGTAAAATCAATTAGTCAAAAGTATCGGATTGAAAATGTAATCCTGTTTGGTTCGTATGCAAAAGGAACAAACCGGGAAGATAGCGATATAGACCTGGCCATAATTTTTGATTCAATCAGAGATATAATAGATATGCAAATAGAGTTGCTGCAAATGCGTACGGATGATGATCTGATGATTGAGCCTCATCCATTCAGCATCTCTGATTTTCAAATTTCAAATCCGGTGGTGTCGGAAATTTTGAAAACTGGAATTGAGCTTAAAGAGCATGCATACAAGGATTAAATTTAAAACCATAAAATTCAAAAAGGTTGTGCAGTACCTCCCCAATGTTACTCAATAACTACCCTCCCCGTATAACGGGTTTTACCCACAACTTCAATAAAATACATGCCGGTTTTCAGCAAGGTTGTGGAATATTCTATTTCCCGGATACCTCCCGGTGAAATGTAGTACCTCCTGTCCGCTAACCGGCCCTGTGTATCGAAAAGACGTAACCGTACCGATTGCTCCTGTTCAGGTATTCGAATGGTAAACGTATGTTCAGCAGGGTTAGGATACACGCTAAGCCTGACTCCGTCTTGTTCAAATACATTTATACCGGTTACCGTCTGCTCCACATCGATAAAAAAATCTTTTGCTCCTTCGTCCTTCCCTTCCCGGGTGCCGTCCTCATTTCTGAAAACCATGCCCAGCCGGTACACATCGGTTCCATCCGCTACATCATAATAGGTCCATGGAGTGAGTGTGATTTGCCATTGGTTGGCCTGTCCGGTCACTTTTGTCATTAGCCCTACACCGTCATCCTGGCCCCAGTTGCCGACTACGTTTTGCCAGGATGTGCCGGTGGGGCTGCTGGTAATGATACCCGAATGCATATACACTTTTGACGCCCCGGTTAATCCCGGTGTGGCTGCCGGATCGGCCAGGGTGGCATCAAAAAAGATGATAACCTGCGTTTTTACTTCAAACGGGTCCGGTTCCGTCCATACGGCGCTGAGGTTCGGGTCAGCATCCACATGAAGAATGATGTCTTTTCCTCCTGCAGAGGTACCAGCGTTCTGGCCGGTTGCGTCACGAAAGAACATAGCCATTTTGAAAATCCGTGTTTCGGCAGGCACTCCATAGTAATCTTCCGGGGTAAGCGTAATTTCCCACTTATCCGCCTCCCCGCTCACCTTTGTCATCTCCCCGATGCCGTCATCTATGCCCGGGTTGCCAACAGTGAACGACCATGTGGTATCATTGGGATCGAGGATTACCCCGGAATGAAAATATACTTTAGCCGCCCCTATAAGTCCGCCGGTTCCATTGGGATCGGCCTGCGTGGCGTCAAAAATGAGGCGTATCTCCTGCTTTTGATTAAATGAAACAGGATCAGTAACTACG
>CAYULK010000122.1:0-9061 GCA_964445625.1 uncultured Calditrichota bacterium | reverse complement strand
CGATTGCAAAAAGCGCGGCTTTGCAATTTAAGGTATCAAAAACCGTTTCCACCATTAACAAATCGACACCACCATCCACCAGCCCTCTGACCTGATCATAATATCCATTGTAAATATCATCAAAGTACGCTTTTCGGAATTCCGGACGATTAATATCCGGTGAAATTGATGCCGTCTGATTTGTGGGACCAATAGCACCAATTGTAAATCGTGGTAAATTTTTATTTTCTTCAGTGAATGTAGTCGTGAGTTCCCTGGCAATTTTCGCAGAAACCAGATTCATTTCATAGACAAATTCGCTTGTATCATAGTCAGCCTGCGAAAGACTATTGGCATTAAATGTATTGGTTTCGATAAAATCAGCGCCCGCATTGAGATAATCTTTATGAATTTCCCTGATGATATCCGGTTGTGTGAGTGAGAGCAAATCATTGTTGCCTTTCAGATCAATATGATGCTCCCGGAATTGTTCGCCGCGAAACTCACTTTCAGTCAGGCGATATTTCTGAATCATGGTACCCATTGCCCCGTCAAGAACGAGGATGCGTTTTTGAATTTGTTTTTTTAATATATTTATCAAAATATGTCCCTATTTTTTCCCTTTTATCCGCTTTATTTCATCACGCATCGTAGCAGCGCGCTCAAATTCAAGATTGGCCGCAGCAGCGTGCATTTCTTTCTCCAGGTGCTCAAGCAATTCTTCACGATCCAGATTGCCATATTCAAATTTAGGCTCGGCTACTTTTTGCAAACGGTGCCGGACATCTGCAATACTGGTTGTTGCTAAAATTTCCTCTACCGTTTTATAAATGGTTTGTGCCGTGATTCCATGCTCAACATTATAAGCCAGCTGTTTTTCGCGCCGGCGGGTGGTTTCGTCAATTGTCTTCTTCATTGACTCTGTTATATTATCGGCGTAGAAAATCACCTTACTGCCGACATTTCGAGCGGCCCTTCCTGATGTTTGCATCAACGAAACATAGGATCTGAGGAATCCTTCCTTATCCGCATCAAGGATCGCAACGAGCGATACTTCCGGTAAATCTAGCCCCTCACGAAGAAGGTTGATTCCTACCAATACATCGAACTCGGCTAGACGCAGGTCCCGCAGGATATCTACCCTCTCCAGTGCATTTATTTCGCTGTGCAGATAACGAACGCGAATATTCAAATTAAGCAGGTAATCAGATAAATCTTCGGCCATCCGTTTAGTCAGAGTTGTAACCAATACCCTTTCTTTTTTTTCGACACGATCACGTATTTCAGCTATGAGATCATCTATCTGTGTTGCAATCGGCCGCACATCAATCACCGGGTCGACAAGACCTGTCGGACGGATAACCTGTTCGGCTACTACGCCCTTGCTGTTTATCAATTCGTATTCTGACGGGGTTGCCGAAACATAGATCACCCTGGGCATGCGCTGTTCAAATTCAGCAAATTTCAGGGGACGGTTATCCAGGGCACTTGGCAGTCGGAATCCGTGTTCGACCAGAGTCTCTTTTCTAGACCGGTCACCATTATACATGGCTCTGACCTGTGGAATTGACTGATGGGATTCATCAATAATCATCAGAAATGACTGGGGAAAAAAGTCGAGCAGAGTATATGGCGGTTCACCGGGTTTGCGGTCGGAAATATGGCGGGAGTAATTCTCAATTCCGGAACAATAACCGATCTCAGTCATCATTTCCAGATCATAATTCGTTCGCATTTCAAGGCGTTGTGCTTCCAGTAATTTGTTTTCGGATCTGAGCATTTTTAATTGTTCAAACAGTTCTTTACGAATCGTCTTTATAGCAGAATTCAATTTTTCTGATGTCGTTACAAAGTGGCGGGCAGGATAAATTATGGCAACCGGCATTTCCTTTAACATCATTCCGGTCACTGTGTCTATAGTGGAAATTGATTCGATCTCATTTCCAAAGAATTCAATCCGCACCGCCTCTTCCTCATAAGCTGGAAAAATATCTACAACATCTCCGCGTACGCGAAAGGTTCCGCGCTTAAAATCAAAGTCATTCCGGTTATAATGAATATCCACAAGTTTAAGGAGCAGATCATTTCTGTCAATTCGCTCACCCTTTTTTGCCACCACAAGCATATCCTGGTAATCCTGGGGAGATCCAAGGCCATATATACAGGAAACACTGGCAATAATAATAACATCAGGCCGGGAAAGTACGGATGCCGTTGCTTTTAATCTTAACCTGTCAATTTCCTCGTTTATGGAGGAATCTTTCTCAATATACGTGTCGGTAGTTGGCAAGTAAGCCTCTGGTTGATAATAATCATAATATGATATAAAGAATTCCACGGCATTATCAGGAAAGAATCCCTTGAATTCACCATATAATTGTGCGGCAAGGGTTTTATTGTGTGAAATAATCAGAGTTGGCAAATTTACATTTTGAATGACATTTGCCATGGTAAAAGTTTTACCACTACCGGTGATACCAAGAAGTGTCTGGTGTCTGACACCAGAGTCAATCCCGGCGGTAAGCTCACTAATAGCCTGCGGTTGGTCCCCCTGTGGCTGATATTTTGAATAAAGTTTAAATTTTTTCAAATTTTTAAAGTGGTTTATATTTCGGTAAGAAAAAAATAGCCCCGATAAGGGGCTATTGATTCAAACCGGATTACGTATTATTCTGATTCTTTGCTTTTCTGTTGTGCCAGATAATGCTTTTGACATCCTTCTGAACAAAAATATATTGTATCCCCATCTGCATCATAGGCGGTCATATCAGATTTTTCCTTGACCATTTTACAGGCCGGGCATGTTGCCATGCTGCCGGTATCTTCTACCGCAGTTTTCGCTTCAGGCTTCATTTCCATTTCGGTCTCAGTCTTTTTTTCACCGGAACAGGCGATCATTAATACCGCGACCGGTATTGTAAATATGGTTAATATTGTTTTATACATATTCCCTCCTAAAAAAATGATTAGCTTTCAATTTAATTTTATGTTTTCAAACTGTCAATGGTATTAAATAAAAGATTTAAAACAAAGAAATTATTTTTTAAATCGTGTCAATTCGTGGACTTCTTTTTTTTGATTGCAGCCCTGTGCTGCGTTATGCTATTATAGTCAAAAACTTTGTTATTTCCAACGGATCGCCTGGGAGATTAGCAAAAATTTTACTACCCCGGTTAAGATATTTTAACGCAAAGACGCTAAGAAAAAAATATTATATTTTTTCTTCGTGATCTTTGTGTGACCTTCGTGTTCTTCGTGATACTTAAATAATTTGATTGCAGCATTGCTGCGCTATGAATAATCTGAAATATTTAATGTTTGATGCAGACGAAGCTTTGTGGGAAGAATAAACTATGTGCGTTCCCAAGTACAACTTGGGAACGCGGATAAGGAGGATATTAAATAAGTGGCTTCATGAAATTCACCGGGTTTAGCGATTTTCATATGTATAAATTGTAATTCCCCAACTTGACTTATCTCTGGGAGGAGCCTCATTCCATGTACCGAAAGCATGGCTATCATCGGTTTTGTAATGAGCCATATAGGTTCCGGACGGTAAAAATATTGTCGCGTCAAACACTCTGTTTTTGACATCACCGCCGGCGCGGCGTGTGCTCTTATATTTCATTCTCCAGACTATTTTGCCTGTCTTATAATTTTCAATCCAGGCATAGTCGTACATTTCATCCCAGTCACCTTCGCCAAGAGCAAATATTCGCACGTTTGTATCACGAGTAAGGGTGAATTTTTGACGCACATGTTCGTCATCCCCGACGCGAATGAGCTGCACGATTATGTTCTTATCCCGTTCGGGATTATATCTTCGAATGTAATTATTATCATCTTTTTTGCCCACGGTATAGATCCGAATCCCCCAGGCCTCCGGTTCATCCGGACTTCTTTGATTAAAATGGTCATATGAATGGGAATCATCTGTTACAAAATATACAATATATGAACCGGGTTCAAAATGCAGTATTCTGTCATATCTGCGATTCTTGGATGCTCCTCCTGCTTCATCAGTATCACGGTATTTCATTTCCCATACTTTACGGCCCGTCTGGGCATTTTCGATCCAGCCGTAGTCAAACATCTTGCCATCCCGGCCTTCACCAAGAGCATAAATTCGTAATTTCATTGGTCTTACAACTGTAAAGCCCTCAGTGACTTCTTCATAATCACCCAGTCTATCCAGACTTACGACCACCTTACCTTCCCGCTCCTCGAACGTCTCGACAATACTACGATCAAAACTATCACCTACACCGCTAACCGAAATCCCCCAGAACTCCGGATCATAAGGCGGATTTGCATTCCATAATTTATATGAATGATTTCCATCACTCCGGTAATAGACGATATAATCACCCGGGCTTAAATCAATTATATCCTGACTGACTCTGTTTTTAATAGCTCCGCCGGCATGTTCGGTATCCCGGTATTGCATTTCCCAGATACGATCTCTTGTCTCCGCATCAAGAATATATGCATAGTCATACATCTCATCATCCCAACCCTCTCCTATAGCATATACTTTTAACGAAGCCGGTTTTAGCAGAGAAAATCCGGCGGATTCATTTTCTGAGTCACCCATTTCCGTCATACTGATAATCATAGAATTCTTGACTGCGTGTTGATATTTACGCACATCCAATTCAGAGTATACCCGGTCTGTATTCCTTATTTCAATCTTCCAGCTGGATGAATGATCCTCCCACCAGCTATCACGCCCGAAAAGTTTATCCATCAGGTCACCGATGGACAGGTTTTCACCGCCATAATAAGTTGGTTCAACGGTGGAAAAATAGACTTCATATTTACCGCCAGGCAACGAAACTTCATCCTCAAATGCTCTGTTCCATTTACCCCACCAGTCACCGCTTGTATTATTTATTGTCATTCGCCAGACAATTTCGCGTGAACCGGCATCCAGTATCCAGGCATAGGCAAACATGTTTTTAGGATCGATCTGAAAATTGGTTATTCGTCTTATTGCTTTATCGCCTCCGGCGCCGACAGCATTTATTTTTACATTGCCTTCTTCATTTAATGTAAAACCTCCTACCATTACCTGAACATCTTGTTCATTTTTAATTACAAGCGTTTTATCCTGACTTTTCAGTTTATCCTGATATATAGTCAGTAAAAGTAGTGCTACCAGTATATTTATGCCGCATCCTCTTCGCATGATATTCCTTATTCTTACCCTTTCCTGAGCAACATGATAAATTATATTAAAATAAACTTTTTTAATTAAAATTCATAGTTTAATTGCCATGTATTTATGCTCACCGGCATCTTACCAACTAGGAAACTACGAAAATATATGTGGAAAGTTACATGTGACATTTACTTACGTATATTTTGTGGCAGCCGGAATAATAATAATCAATGGAAAATCATTGAATATACTGACAATGATAATTAAATTTATATCATAGTTTTTTGCCCGCCTGAATTAAAAAGTACAAAGAAAGGAAACCTAATGCCAGTGGAAAAATCCTTTGATCCCGTGGATCCGGAGCTTCTGTCTCTGTTAAAAAAAGTTAAACCACTTTCTGATCTGACACATAAAGAACTTACATCGGTCGCCCGCATTCTTAAAAAATACGAATACTCCGATGGAGAAATTGTGATTCAGGAGGGTGAAACCGGTTCAACGGCTTATATCGTAGCCGATGGTGTTTTCCAGCTTGATATAATGGGTCAAAAGGCAAGAAATTTTGTGCCTGGCGATTTTTTTGGAGAAATAGCTCTGATTGATACTCATCCCCGGATGGGTACTGTGAAATCCATTAACAAATCTATTCTCTATTGCATCGATGGTCCGGATATTGAGAATAAAAAGGTTCTCAAATCTGAGACTGCGATGAAAATTTATCGTGGATTTTCAAGATTAATTACTTCATATTTACGCGCAGGATCCAATTTATATAAAGAAATGGATGTAGTTCTGATCCAGGAAGGTGGTTGTGCACCGGGATACAATCCGGTAGTGGCGTTTATTTCTGAGAACCTGGAAAAACTTGGCCGCAAGGTGTACATCTGCGCTGAGGGATTTCGTTCACTTGTTTCAGATAAGCCTCAGGATTACAGACGTTTGGTATACAGCACAAAAGAATACCGCCGTCTCGAACATCTGCATGGAGTCATATTCTCTCCGCCACTACGTGAAAGTCGTGGCGCCGATTTCAGATCTGAGCGATTTCCTGAATTTTCTCAGAAGGAGATACAGATGATCGCTGCTGAAAGCGTTGTCCGGAGAAATGTAAATATCCTTATCGGAATTGGAGGCAACGGGACATTCGCAGGCATAAATTCATTAGGCCAATATTTGCCTGATAATATCCGGACATTCTTTATTCCGGTCACGATTGACAGTGATATATATGGAACTGATTGCATAGGGGAATATACCGGTGTTGAAATCGGCTCAGAAAAAATTCGGTGTTATATGGCCGACTCCCGCACGCATAAAAGGATTTATATCATTGAAGTAATGGGAGCACATGGTGGGTATCATGCCTTACATTCCTGCCTGGGTGCCGGTGCACATTTGGCGGTTCTTCCTTCTGCTGACTACAATATAAAATCAATTGCCGATTCTTTGGCCGACCGTGAAAATGCAGTCATTGTTGTAGCCGAAGGTTACAAATCCGAACAGCGTAAAAAGGATAGATTTAAAGGAAATGCTGCAGAGTTTTTTTACAAAGAACTTATAGCAACAGGATTTGAATCAGAACATCGTGTCATTTGTGAACCGTTTTCACGCGATGTCAGAGGCGCTAAACCCAATAATTTAGATCTCATGCTGGCTCAGAGGATGGCCCGGAAACTAACTGAACTTATAACAGAAAACGGCAACAGAGAAATGCCGGCTGTTCTGTCAGGCAGGGAATATAGTATTAGTTTTGATGATATAAGGACCGATAATTCTGTTAAGTCAGATTTGGCCAGTCTTGCCAACCGGCTTGTTCCGGAATTTTTAATTAAAGAATAAGCGAATCAGCCTTAACTTAACAGGAAATTATCTTCTTAAGATATTTAATTGCTTTTCCGCTTTTTTCCGCACAAAGGAATAATTAAGGTTGTTAAATGAATTTGCCCCGGCTGAGCGCTGAAAATATTTCTTTGCAGTATCCAGATCACCTTTTGCTTCGTAAGCAAGACCGATATAGTAAATATTATATGGATTCTGCAAATTTGATTTTTCGAAAGCAGAAATTGCGTCGTTTAATTTATCTTCCTCGTATAGAATTCTGCCGGCCAGCTCATATGCTGCTTTTATTTGAAATATACTACCCGCATCTGTAGCAGCCTGCAAATATTTCTTCTGATATTCCCAGGCTTCGGTTAAATTACCGTGCGCCAGGGAATTTCTGCTCTGTTGATAATCAAGTATCCGTTTCCAGAAATTCTTAATATCCTGTGGTTTTTCAGACTCAATCACCAGGCGTCTCACTTGAGCAAATTTATTAACGGCTTCATCGATTTCACCTTTTTCGCGCAAAACGACTCCCAGATAATTATTATCGCCGGCCATGGCCAGGGTATCTGCATCTAAGGCAGAGATGGCCAGCCTTTTCTCTATTAATATTATGGCGTGATCAAATTTACCTTCATCAATAAATGAAATTGCCATCGCTCCGAGTGTCATCCTGCGTATGCCTTTATCTTCTATCTGGTAAAACAACTCCTTTAGTTTTTTTCTTGCCAGCCCATGTTCACCTTTCAGGTTCAAATTGGTGGCAATACCCAGATAGGAATTAAAGAAATCAGGATTTAGCTTAATCGCTTTTTCATAATTTTCAATTGACACTTCATATTCACCCATTTCCAGGAGTAACTCTGCATAAGAATCGTAAGGATTCGGATCATCGGGAATAAGATTTACATATTTTTTAAAAGCAGCTTCTGCTTTGGTATAATCTCCCAAAAAGCGATAGGCATATCCAATTTGATTATAGGGTTGGCTAAACTCCGGATCCAGCTTTAAGGCAATTTTATATTGATTAATAGCCAGATTATATTCCTGGTTACCAAAATATTGGTTTCCCAGTATGGAATGTGCCCGGGGATCATCCGGATAAAGTTCAACCAGTTTTTCATAGTGCTCTCTCTGTTTTCCCGGCAAGCCCATAAAACCGGCATCCATTCCAAGAATTAAAAGCTGTTCCCCCTTCGAAACCATCTCCAGCTTAGATTTTGCTTTTTCAATATAATGCAATCTGTCTACAGCATTGGTTGCAGCTACGGCCATGTTAAGATATACCAGGGCGAAATTTGTATCCAGTTGGGCTGCCTTCTCAAAATAGCTCAATGACTCGGGAATACGTAATTTATCAATGAGATCCTGACCCTGAATAAATAAATCACGTGCCTCTTGAGAATCAGTGGTAACGGGGATAATAGTTTCCTGGCAGCTGCAAAAGATAAGAGAGAATATAATAAATGTGCTGACGGATGTTCTTTTCATTATTTGCTCTATACGTAAAAGATGTAAAATAGTTTAATATTATTCAAGATTTAAGGTGAAGCCCTGATGCTATTCCTCATCGAAACTAGTGATGGCTTCTTTTATGGAATCATAAGATTTTATCACACCGACAAGATGTGTAATGGACAAAATATTTTTAACTTTATCTGACAACCCCGTCAGGCGTAAATCACCACCCGCAGTACGTATAGTCATCATACAACGCATAATTGCCCCAATACCCATGCTGGAGATCCGGTACACGTGTTTCAGATCAAACACAATGTTTTTTATCTTATCTCCCAGATAATCAGTTACTTTTTCGTGTAGAATTTCTGTCTCAGGAGATCCGGCAAGTTTGCCTTTGAGTGCCATAACAAGCACATTATCATATCTCTGTTCTACAATATTCATTTAAAGAATTCTCCGTTTTTCAATAATTAACCCACCTCCTCTTTCCCCCTCCCTAACCCGATTAGGGAGAGGATTAAAGGGGGAGGGTTAGTATTTTTTTTTGTTTTGTTTGTCCCGATTAAATCAGGATGCTGCGTTATGCTATTATAGCCAAAAACTTTGTTATTTCCAACGGATCGCCTGGGAGATTAG
>CAYULK010000121.1:0-9079 GCA_964445625.1 uncultured Calditrichota bacterium | reverse complement strand
CGCTTAAGAATACGAGCACAGTAAACTCTGATGGTACTGTTACCACCGGAGGCACAACGACAATGTCCGGTTACACTATAATTGAAGCGGATTCAATGGATGCGGCACTGGTGATTGCAAAGGTTTGCCCTTTTCTTGAAATCGGCGGGTCACTAGAAGTTTCAGAATTAATGCAGATGCCTGGCTAAAAATAGATATACAAGGCATTATGTGTAAGGCTATATCAAAATATCTGAAAAGGACTGAGATGGCATCTGATTTAAACTTTGTTGAATTCATAGTAGAGCAAATAGAAAATGCCGGCGTAATTACATACAGAAAAATGTTTGGAGAATATGCACTTTATTGCAATGGTAAAGTCATCGCTCTCATATGCGATAACCAGTTATTTGTAAAACCAACAAAAGCTGGAAAATCATTCATTGGCAATATCGTTGAGGCACCTCCCTATCCGGGAGCGAAACCATCTTTTCTTATTGAGGAGCAAATTGAAGACAGAGAATGGCTTAGCAAATTAATAATACTAACTGAAAAAGAACTACCTATGCCAAAACCAAAACCATTAAAAAAGAAAAGCAGAGGAAAATCAAAATGAAATTTCTGCTTAATTTTGGAATTCTCAAACTTAAAGTACTCATATATCTTTCCCCAATATAGTTAAAAACACTTTGGGTTTAGTAGCCTTAAGATTGAATACTTATTATTCAAATCCCATCATTCTTAATAATTGAATGAATTTCGGATCTGAGCGGACTGGATCAAGAAGCGGCTCGATGTTTATATATACCATTAAGCCAAAATGTTCATCGTAGGATGTATATAAAGAATCTATTGCATCATTTCTGTTTCCCAGAGCCCCATTAACAATAGCAGCATAATATGGAGAGATCTTTTTATCACTTTGCCGGCCAACTAAGTCAGTATAAATTTTAACCGCTTCACTCCTCAAACCACTGGCGGCATAGACACTTGCTAATGCTGCCTCAATTATTGGCCTTCCATTGGAGAGATTAATTGCGCTTTTTAATTCTGATATCGCTTCTTTATACATTTTTTTCTGATTATAACTGAGACCAAGTGCAAAAACAGTCTCAGCATAATCGGGAGCTATTTCCAATGTTTTTTTATACTGTTCAATCGCTTTATCATCCTGACGTGAAAAATGATAGATCCTGCCAACACCTGTACCCACTGAGACCGACAGGGGATCAAGATCCTGGGCACGTAGCATTAAAGGCAACGCCTCTCCCAACCGCCCTAATAAAGCGAGACAAAAAGCATATCTTTCATAAGCTTTGGCGTAGCCCGGTTTTAGTTCGATCGCTTTTTTGAAATTGTGTTCCGCCTCTTCCCAGTTCCATTCCAGGCGAAAATTAATATAGGCCAGAGAATTATAGGCATCAGCCAGGGATTCATCTATCGCAAGTGCTCTACTGACTGCTTCTTTTGCTCTGAGAATAACTTCATCCTGCGGTATGAAACCGTACCCCGCACCACCAATCAACGCATAACAGTCGGCGATCCCCACATAAGAAAGGGCATAATCCGGATCTGATTTTATCGCATCCCGGAAGTATTCAAGACTCCTGAAAATTGATTTTTCAGTTCTTTTGTTAAGATAAAATCTACCTAACAGATAGAGACGGTAAGCTTCTGTACTGCCGGTGCCCATTTTTTCAATCTGCTGTTTTTCAATAGCAACAAGCTGAATTTTAAGGGCGCGGGCAATCCGCAGGGCAATATCACTTTGAATCGCAAAAATATCTTTTAATTCCCTGTCATAATCTTCCGACCAGAGGTGCTGCTGTGTTTTTACATCGATCAACTGCACGTTAATACGGGCCTTTTCTGATGCTGTGCGCACACTCCCCTGCAGAATAGTTCCAACATCCAATTCATTGCCAATTTCTTCGATATTCATTTCTGTATTTTTATATTTCATCACCGAGGTCCTGGCAATCACATTTAAACCGCTTATATGTGCCAGTTGTGATATCAATTCCTCCGTTAAGCCATCAGCAAAATAATCATCTTCTGATATCTTACTTATGTTGTTAAGGGGTAAAACAGCGATCCTGTCATTTCTTTTATTATCCGGTGTAGTCTGCATCTGATTCCAAAAAAATAGAAAGACGAGAAGCAACGCGATGACAGTTCCTGTATAAATCAATGTTTCTTTGTTTAAAATTTCTGAGAAGAAATTCTTATTCTTAACTTCAGACCCTTTCTCCCAGGGTAGGATTATGTGATAAACATCTACAACCGTTTCCACTTCACTGCCACTGTGTTTTGAAAATATTGGCCGGAGTAGTTTCCGGTGTTCTATGAGCAGATCAATCGCTAGTGATTCATTTTTTTGTGTCACAGCGCTATAGCCGACCATGTCAGTAAACATTATAGCGGACAGCTGGCGTTGTTTTTTTGTGTTGTTATTGTCGTTCATACGATTTCTTTAATTATCCATCTGGTGATGAATCCCCTGTTTGTTAAAAACAAATGTAAATTGAAAAATGCCAAATAATTCAGGATAGTACGTATTAACTGAATTTATGTCGAAAGAATTTTAACTTTTTACTGCTATCCTGAATAATTCATAGGGCTGCAATTAAATGGCAATCTCTTCTGTGTCATCCTGTCCCGGAACGGGATCCTTTGGATAAGGATCTTTGTGCCCCGGGCAATAAGATTCCTACCGACACTAAAATTTTTGCTGATCGCCATTGGGTTGTTTATGTAATAGCTGGCGCGTTTCTTGCTTTTGCCGTATATTTAATCAGCGAACTATTTTGGAAATTCTGGACCAAGAATAAGTCCGGTGTGGAGGAGATTTAATGACATCAAGTATGGACAAGTGGGTTTTTATCATTAATCCGGTTGCCGGGAACGGATTTGCCGGCAAATATGAGCCGCAAATTGAAAAAATGATTAAAAAACATGGTTTAAATGCCAGGATCGTTATTACCGGGCACAAGGGTCATGCCTCGGACCTGGCTTCTGAATATTTAACCAAAGGATATAATCATATTATCGCCGTCGGTGGCGATGGGACGGTTAATGAGATCATGTGTAAGCTGGTCAACAAACAACATGTTGCTTTTGGCGTGATCGCAGCCGGTACCGGAAATGATTTCATCCAGATACTCGGTTTTCCCGACCGCTTTTCTGATTCTGACTGGGATACTTTCTTAAAAAAAGCGACGATCAGTATAGATGTGGGAAAATGTAATGAAAACTATTTTCTGAATGGCATGGGGCTTGGATTTGATGCCCAGGTCGCTTCAGAGAACTATACCACGGATGGAGAAATTAAAAAAGGAAATAGCTCAAAATATCTGTGGCATATCGTTAAAAATCTGCTTTTTTATAAAGAACAAGACATGTATACAAATTTGAACGGGCAAAAAGAACTGCACAAATGTTTTATCAATACCATCGCCATCGGAAGAAGATTTGCCGGTCAATATTTTCTCACTCCACGCGCTTACGCCAATGATGCTTTACTTGACGTTTGTATGATCAAGGAACTGGGATTAATTAACAGATTAAAAATATTTTCTAAGGTACCCAGGGGTGAACATCTCGAAGATGAGAATGTTAATTATTATCAGACCGACAAACTCAGTATCGAGTTTGACAGAGAGGTCCCGCACCATCTGGATGGCGAGTTGCATTTTGCTTCCCGTTTTGAAGTAAGCATAATTCCCGGAGGCTTAACTATCATTTATAATCCAAACGGCCCACATTTCTTTAAAATATAACCACCTTCGTATCTAATTTAGCAATTACGATGACATAAATATTTTGACCTGATTTACAAGATGAACAGGATTCAATTCCAGTAAATGAAAATAAAAATCATAACCATAACAGAGCACTTAGTCAAAACCTGGTAGCCGGAAATATGAAAGACTATATCGCCTTTTTTGATCTTGACCATACTATCATTAAAACCAATAGCGGAAAACTTATTGCGCGCCACGCTTATAAAAATGGTTTATTTAGGGCGCAGAATCTAATATTCGGGGGCTTATGGGCCGCATTACACAACTCGGGATTGATTACGCCCGACAGGGTCATTGCAAGGGTACTGCAGTCATTCGAGAATATATCCGAAGATCATTTTATCAAAATCACAAATCAGGTATTTGATGCCCATATAAAAGATACCATACGGGAAAGCATTAAATCCGAGATAAGCTCGCACAGGGAAAAGAACGGACATACAGTCATTCTCTCGGCGGCTCTTTCCTATATTTGCACTCCGGTAATGAATTTTCTGAGTATGGATGATTCGGTTTGCACCGAACTGGAAGTAATAGACGGATATTTTTCCGGTGCATATGACGGTAAATATTGTTATGGCGAAGAAAAGTTGATCCAGGCCGGCAATTACTGCCTCGAGCATAATTTTTCCCTGGACCAGGCCTATTTTTATACCGATTCCGTTTCCGATCTGCCCCTGCTGGAAAATGTCGGTTATCCCATATGTGTCGCACCCGAACCAAAACTGGCCCGCATTGCACGCAAGAGAGGCTGGACTATTTGTGAATGATAGTTATACTCCCAAAAATTATTATTGTAATAGCTTGACAAAAACGAATTCAGTGTGTATTATCATCCACATATATATGTGGATGAAATATACGAGGAGAACAATGAAAACTATTCAAATGACCATAGACGAGGAACTTTTGAGGGATGTTGATAAAGTAACAAAAAAACTACAAACCAGCAGATCTGAATTTATACGACGGGCAATGAATAAACTTCTGAATGAACTAAAAGCCAAGAACTTGGAAAAATTGCATCGCGAGGGATACAGGAAATATCCTGTCTACAAGGATGAGTTTGATGTCTGGGAAAACGAGCAGAACTGGGCATAGATATGGAAAGAGGAGAAATATGTTGGTATAAATTCAAATCACCGGATAAACAACGTCCAATTGTTATTTTATCCAGGAATTCAGCAATAAATTATCTGGGAGAAATTACGATTGCTCCTATCACCTCCACTATTAGATCCATTCCTACTGAAGTAGTGCTGGATGAAAAAGATGGTATGAAAAATATATGTGCTGTTAATCTTGATCATATACAAACGGTATCAAAATTACATATCGGGGCATTTATTACAAAATTATCCGCATCAAGAATGCTACAAATAAATAGTGCAATTGCTTTCGCTTTGGAAATTGATCGGTGAATGGAACTTGGTTTTGATGAACATATTCGCGGCAGCCATCATATATTCCGCAAAGATGAGGTTGTTGAGAGAATAAATCTTCAACAAGATGGAACAAAAGCCAAAGCATATCAAGTTAAACAAATAAGAAATATTTTATTAAAAAATAAATTAAGGCCGTGATGAACTATCGCTATGAAATAATTATTCACTGGAGTGATGAAGATAATATTTTTGTGGCTGAAGTACCGGAACTTCCGGGATGTATGGCTCATGGTAAAGATTACGATGATGCTCTACATAATATTAAAGAAGCCATCAGGTTATGGATTGATACAGCAAAACAATATGGAGATTCTATCCCACAGCCAAAGGGCCGGTTAATGTATGCTTAAAAAGCAAGATTGTTTTTTAAAGCCTGGTTGTACCGGGCTTTTTTGTTATAGAGGGAAGTAGCAATAGAACTTGGTTTACACAATGCAAAATGATCCGGAAGTTGGGCGATGGCTTTTTTTTGATCCATTGTACCAACTTATAAATCAAATCCATAGAAATTATAAGCCACTCCTATACCGGCAAATTCTCCGGAATAAAGAAAGTTAACGGAAAGCTGCTCATTTTTACTCACTTTGTGCAGTTCCGGTATAAAGTATCCTATAGCTGCCCCAATCGCATAGCCGGTCATAACATCTGTACGGAAGTGGTGCCCGGAATCCCGCCGCAAATATCCGACAAGTGCCGGATAAATTGCCGCTCCTGCCCAGATAAATATTTTTGCCGTATTATCTGCAAGGTAATCGGAAAATACTCTGGCCACATAAAATGATATCGCTGCTGTGGTTGAAGTATGCCCGGAATAAAATGATACCCAGTGTTTTCCAATCTCGCTTCGTGCGCTCATCGGCCAAAAAAGATAGCGGAAGCAAAAAGGAGGCGTAATATTGATCGAATCTATAGCACCTGATAATTCTGGTTGCGGTTTTCCCTGATATCCTTGTCCTGGCACTACGACTGGTTGAAAGACAATACCGAGTACAACGATAAAGGCAAAATGGATAGTTTTTATTGTCATATGTCTAGATTTTGAGATACTTATTTTAGTCTATGCCACAAAGGCAGTGAGTCAAATATATTATAGTTTGAATTCACCTGCAATTGTCTTATAATCATGCCCGTGACACAGGATTTAATCTATAGCCTGAATTCTGATTCTTCGCTGGTAGTGAGATGTGCCGGCAGGAATTTCAGTACAACAAAGCCTTTCTAATTATATCAGCAGAGAATGGTTTTCCATGTGCAGGATAAATTGTTTTTGCCCCCTGATCCAATAATAATTTCCAACTCTCTTTTACTTTTAAAAAATCTTCAGCAAAGATAGGAAGTCCTGGACTTAGACGCAGAGGAAAGGTATTCATTGCCAAATCCCCGGCAAAAACTTCTCCTGTTTCCAATAGCACACTTACTGATCCGGATGAATGGCCGGGAGTATAAATCACTCTTCCAGGAATTCCATATTCTTTCAAATCGAGTCCTTCATCTCCGAGGACTATATCCACATTAGAAGCTGGAATATGGATCAATGGCATAAACATTTTCAATATTCCACCGAAAATTCTACCCCACGTAGTGACACCCGGTGGTAACGGCTTTAACGATTTTTCAAGCCAGTCCTTTTCGTTTTGATGCAATGCTATTTTAGCACCGGTAAGCTCTTTAATGTCTTTGGCCGAAGCGATATGATCCCAATGACCATGAGTTATAACCATTAGCTGGATGTCTTCAGGATTAATAGCAATTTTCTCTAATTTTTTTTCGAAATCTTTTATTTTTCCCGGAGCACCACCATCTATCAGAATAATCCCTTCAGCCTGGATTAAATAACAACAATCAACTCCTAACGGAATCGGATAGATATTTGTCTTCATGTTTCCCTCTGTTAATAATTTCTGATAACTTTGAAGAAAAGTACTTTATTTAGCGCCCATCCCGCCGCGGCCAAGTTCCGAATGATTTTGTAGTGTGATATAGTCTTGCCTAGCATAGTTAGTGATTTCGTTCTTTTATTAACATCCTCGATTAAACCGACTTACTTTACAACTCCAATCGAGAGTCGGGTAACCAGTTCCCAATTCCTAATTCCAAGTTCCAATTCCCCTTATACCCTATACCCTATTCCTTTAATCTGAGGGATTGGCAATCTTAAAAAATATCGTATACAATACCGGAACGATAATTAATGTAAGCACAGTAGCAACCAATAATCCGAACATGATAGTCACCGCCATTGCTTTAAAAAATGCATCCTGCAACAGGGGAATCATGCCCAGGATTGTTGTTAATGCCGCCATCATCACCGGGTTGAGACGGCTTATACCGGAATCTATCACAGATTGATACCTGTCTTTACCACTGGCAATTTCTATATCAATTTGATCGACCAAGACAATGGCGTTCTTTATCAACATTCCTGTCAAACTAAGCAATCCAAGCAAAGCCATAAATCCAAAGGGTTGCTCAAAGAGCAGTAATCCCAGGGTCACACCGATAATGGCCAGCGGTACAGTCAACCAGATAATTAAGGGTTGTTTAATTGCATTAAAGAGGAAGATGACGATGATTACCATCATACCAAAAAATATTGGTATGGAAACCATCAATCCACCCATCGCTCTTGCCGAATCTTCTGCTTCCCCTCCCCAGGCCATATAATAGCCGGTTTGAGCTAGCGGAATTTTATCCTGGTCCACTATTGGGATTGAAGAAGCGGTATAACCGGCATACGGATCGTCTCCGAAATCTTTTCCATAATATTGGGCCAAATTTACACCCAGAGCCTTTTCGATTTCCGGTTTTATTTTTACAAAAAGCTCACTTGGCAATCCGTCGATGGGATCACAGTGAATTTTGATTGTCGTCAGACGATTTCGACGCTGTATGGTTGCATCTTCCGTTTCAGTTTTAAAACCCGAGACAATTTGCCGCATCGGTATCATGCGTTGGGCCGAATTACTCCAGATTTGAAGATCCTGTATATTGTCGATACTAAGTCTTTCTTCTGCCGGAGCTCTGGCAATGATCGGCAAAAGCTCCTCCCCTTCCCGGTAGACACTGGTTTGTTTCCCGTCAAATGCGGCCAATAAAGCATTGGCTACCTGCGGCCGGGTAATACCCTGACGTCTGGCCTGGGCTTCTTCCAGCTGCGGCCGAATCACCATAACTTTTTCTTTCCATTCATCACGAATCGCTTTGGCATTCCCACTTTCATACATAATATTCTTGGCGGTACGGGCAAGTCGTCTTAGCTCAGTACGATCTGTTCCACTTATCCGTAATTGAATCTTACCCCCTTCACCAGGTCCTACCAGGAACTTGCGTACATTAAATGTACCAGCAGGAATCAGCTCTGCCAATTTAGTCTGAACCTCAGGAATCATGCCATCAATGACGGACCAGTCTTCCACATCAACAAACATTACCCCATAACTGTATGATGCTGTCCCCGGAACATAGGTCAGCATTGTTCGTGGCTCTCCACCACCGATGGCGCTGGTCACATGGGTAACGTCATCCCGATTACGGAAGTATTCTTCTGCTTTTTTTAGTTCCGATTCTGTTTCCCTGATCGACATACCTTCCGGAAAATAGCACTCGACAAAAAACTGGGCCCGTGTCGAGTAGGGGAAAAACATTTGCTTAACAAAACCAAATCCATACAGAGACAAAAAGAATATCCCAACGATGATTCCAACTGTTATCCATCGATATCGTATTGCGGCCGTCAGTGCCGATTTATACCATACAAATATTTTTCCTCCATACGGATCTTTCTCTTTTTCCCCTTTACTCGTATCCTTGCCCTTTAAAAATATCTTTGCCAGCAAAGGCGTTGATGTCATT